>JACCSN010000401.1 GCA_013812985.1 Hyphomicrobiales bacterium
GTCCAATCTCTACACGATCACCGACAAGACGGGACGGCAGACCCCCTTCCGGCCCAACGAGGCGCAACTCGCGCTACTGGATGACCTGCATTCGGCCAACATCATTCTGAAGGCCCGCCAGCTCGGCTTCACCACCCTGTGCTGCCTGATCTACCTCGATGCCTGCGTGTTCATCCCCAACACGCGAGCCGGCGTCATCGCCCACAAGCTCGACGACGCCAATGTGATCTTCCGCGACAAGATCAAATACCCCTATGACCAGCTGGACGAGGGCCTGAAGGTCGCCTGCCCTGCCGTGCAGGATTCGGCCGACACGCTGACCTTCGGCAACAACAGCTCGATCCGGGTCTCCACCTCGATGCGGTCCGGCACGCTGCAATATCTGCATGTCTCGGAGTTCGGAAAGATCTGCGCGCAATATCCGGAGAAGGCGCGCGAGATCGTCACCGGGGCGCTGAACACGGTGGAGGCCGGCCAGTTCATGGTCATCGAGAGCACGGCGGAGGGGCAGGACGGGGCGTTCTATCGCATGTGCCAGGAGGCGCGGGCGCTGGCCGCCTCCGGCAAGCCGCTGTCGCCGCTCGATTGCAGGTTCCACTTCTTCCCGTGGTGGCGGAACCGGCCCTATGCGCTGGACGGCGCCGTTGTCGCCATCGGCGAGGAGCACGAGCGCTACTTCGACCGGCTGGAGGCGGAGGGGATCAGGCTCACCGATGGGCAGAAGGCCTGGTATGTGAAGAAGGAGGCGACCATGGAGGGGGACATGCGGCGGGAATACCCGTCCACCCCCGACGAGGCTTTTGAGCAGGCGCTGGAAGGCGCCTACTTCAGCGTCCAGCTGGCCATGGCCGCCAGGAACGGCCGGATCGGCGGCTTTCCGGTCGATCCGCGCTACCCGGTCAACAGCTTCTGGGACCTGGGGCGCAACGACCTCAACACGATCTGGCTGCACCAGCAGGTGAACGGCTTCCACCGCTTCGTCGGCTACTACGAGAACTCCGGGGAGTTCGTCGGCCACTATGTGCGCTGGCTGAAGGAATGGGCTGCCGATCGCGATGTGACGCTCGGGGTCCATTACTGGCCGCATGACGGCGATCGCGAGAGCCTGTGGCTGGAGGGCGGCACGCTCGCCGTGGCCGACAAGCAGGGCATGCGTCCGCAGATCGTGCAACGCCCGGGCAACAAGGTGGAGGCGATCAGCACCGCGCGGGCCATCTTCCCGCGCTGCCAGTTCGACGAAGTCGGCTGCAGCCTCGGCCTGAAGCGGCTTCGAGCCTATCGCAAGGACTGGGACGATCTCCGCGGCGTCTGGAAGGATCGGCCCCGCCACGACGAGGCCTCGCACGGCGCCGATGCCTTCATCACCTTCGCCTGCAGTGACATCCCAGAGGAGGACAAGCCGGTGGGCAAGACAGGCCGGCGTCGCTACACGAAGCCAGTCCCCGCGTATTCGGCCTGGGCGGTGTGACCGCTGCCTCTTGCGTTGGCCGCTTTCAACACTCCCACTTCGATCAATGCTTGCTCGACCGATTCGGCGAGATTGGCCCTTTCAGAATTCAGCTCCGGACATTCGAGGCGCACGCGCTTGACAACGTCAGCCAGGCGAATTTCGCCAGCCTCGTGGAGAATCGAGCCAATTGCCACCTGGATCCGGAACGAACGATCGAACGCGACGCTGAATTCTGACTGAACCATGTCTCTTCCCCGCTTGAAGGCAGGCGAAAGCACGTGTCTTTCAGTCACGGAAGCCTAGGCATCAATGCCGTGATCGAAGTCAGATATGATCGGCCGCGTTCCATTCAACCAAGATAATTTGGCTGCGATCAAACGGACGCTATTTGCAGGCGTTCCCTCTTGAGTAGCCGTGGTGGCCTAGTGCTCAGTGACGCAGATATCCTAGCCCTTGTGACTGAATCCCATTTAACCGCAGCCTGCTTAAAGCGCCAGGCGGCACGGATCGTTCTGGAACAAATTCGGACAGGCAACCAGGTGCAAGCAATCACCGCCCGGCTTTGTGCGGGTGAGCCCAGGGTTGCCGAAGAGACGTGCAGGTTCTGCTCGCTCGCTATGAGCTTGTCGAAGACATGCGCGAGCCGCTAATTCGCTAAGGCGCTGCTTACATTTCCGCTATCCCCTCCCCAACACTGCGCTACGACCAAACGGCAAACGGTGGTATGCAGTTTGGTGGAAGAGCCGGAACTATACTCATGCCAAATGCTGTCGCTTACTACCGCGTCTCAACTCAGCGACAGGGCCGATCTGGCCTAGGCATCGAAGCACAGGGATCGACAGTGGAGCTTTTTGCCGAAACGGAGGGGATCACGATCATCGGCGAGTTCGTCGAGGTCGAAACCGGGAAGGGATCGGATGCGCTGGAACGCCGGCCTCAGTTGGCCGCGGCACTTGCAGCCGCCCGAACCGCCCGGTGCCCAGTCGTCGTCGCCAAGCTCGATCGGCTCTCGCGCGACGTGGCCTTTATCTCCGGCCTGATGGCCCAGCGTGTGCCGTTCATCGTGGCTGAGCTCGGCACCGACGCCGATCCCTTCATGCTCCACCTCTACGCCGCCCTGGCCGAAAAGGAGCGCAGGCTTATCGGCGAACGCACCAAGGCAGCCCTCTCGGCGCGGAAGGCCCAGGGCGCGAGGCTTGGAAACCGCTCAAATCCAGCCGATGCTGCCGCGCAAGGACGGGAAGTGCAGATCAGCGAAGCCGATCGGTTCGCGGCAAACATCCTGCCGATCATCAAGGCCATCCAGGAGTCCGGTGCCACTCTCCGAGACCGCGCTTACGTGCTGTGGCAGCAACAGGGAAGCCCCGAAGGGGGTGCCGACGCGAACTGGCTTCGCCTGGAAGATTTCGAGGCCCACTAACAGGCTGTAGAGAAAGGGGCTCTCCGGCTGACTCTGAGCATGTTCAATTTCGTATTGGTCTGGCTGCGGTGCTAGCGCAGCCGGGGGTGGAAAGCTCCTGTCCACCGAGCACTTCTCGGTCGACGGCACGCTGATTGAGGCGTGGGCGTCGATGAAAAGCTTCAAGCCGAAGGATGGCGGGGACGCGCCGCCGGGGGACAACTTCACGCAGTCCGCGCA
>JACCSN010000456.1 GCA_013812985.1 Hyphomicrobiales bacterium
CGTTCGCCAAGCTCGGCATCGAACGCCCGATCGTGCTCGGCCATTCCTGGGGCGCCATGGTGGCCGTCGCGCTCGGGCTCCGCTACCCGCAAGACGTCGGCAGCCTGGTCCTCGTTTCGGGTTATCATTATCCGACCGCGCGCGCCGATGTGGCGCTGATGTCGCTGCCCGCCATCCCGGTCATCGGCGATCTCATGACCCACACCATCTCGCCGCTGCTCGGCCGCCTGATCTGGCGTGGGCTCCTGTGGAAGCTCTTCAGCCCCAATCAAGTGACGGCCGCGTTCGAGCGCTTTCCCAAATGGATGGCGCTCAGGCCCGGGCAGATCCATGCGAGCGCGGCGGAATCGGCGATGATGATCCCGGCCGCCGCGCGCCTCAGCCGGCGCTACCGCGAGCTTACCGTGCCCGCCGTGATCATGGCCGGCGCCGGCGACCGGCAGGTGACTCCGGCGCATCATGCGTCGCGGCTGCACCGGGAACTCGCGGACAGCACCCTGCACATCGTTCCGGGCGTCGGGCACATGGTTCATCACATCGTTCCGGAGGTGGTTCTGGCGGCGATCCATGAGGCGGCGGACGCCGCGATGAGGCGCGTGGGGGCGTCCGCCGCGTTCGCCCCAGCACCGGCGCCCGATCAGGCCACGAGCTTCAGCCCGATCAAGCCCGCCACGATCAGCCCGATGCAGGCGAGCCGAAGCGCAGTGGCGGGCTCGCCGAAAAGGACGATGCCGAGGATCGCCGTGCCGACCGTGCCGATGCCGGTCCACACGGCGTAGCCAGTGCCGACGGGCAGCGTCTTCAAGGCAAGCCCGAGAAGAGCCAGGCTGACGACCATGCTGGCCACCGTCCAGATCGATGGAGCAAGCTTGCTGAATCCGTCGGTGTATTTCAGCCCGATGGCCCAGCCGACCTCGAACAGCCCGGCGAAGAACAGATAGACCCAAGCCATGAAGATCCCTAAAGTCGCCGATCCCAACTGCCCTGCTAGGGCCGGAGGCCCGGAGAGGTTCGGCTGAACCTGTGATTATGCAAGCAGGAAACGCGCGGATGTTCCTTCTCAAGCATTGTTTGGTCGCGCTCGCCATCCTGCTGGCCGGCCCGTCGATCGCGCAGGACCGTTTCATCACGGTGGCGTCCACCACCTCGACGGAGCAATCGGGCCTTTTCGAACATCTGCTGCCCAGGTTCACCGAGAAGACCGGCATCGAAGTCCGCGTCGTGGCGCAAGGCACGGGCCAAGCGCTCAAGACGGCGGAGGGCGGCAATGCCGATGTGGTGTTCGTTCATGATCCCGTCGCGGAAGAGAAGTTCGTCGCGGCGGGGTTCGGGGTCAGCCGCAAGCCCGTCATGTACAACGACTTCGTTCTCGCGGGTCCGGCGTCCGATCCTGCCGGCGTGAAAGGCTCCACGGACATCGTGGCGGCGCTGACCAAGGTCGCGCAGGCGGCGGCGCCGTTCACCTCGCGCGGCGACGATTCGGGGACGCACAAGGCGGAACAGCGGCTTTGGGAGCAGGCCGGCATCAAGCCGGCAGCAGACTGGTATCGCGAGGTGGGCTCCGGCATGGGGCCGACGCTCAATACAGCCTCGGGGATGAACGCATACGTGCTCACCGATCGCGGCACGTGGCTGAATTTCAAGAACCGCGGCGAGCTGGACATCCTGGTCGAGGGGGACCAGCGGCTGATCAATCCTTACCACGTCATGCTGGTGAACCCGGAGAAGCATCCGACCGTGAGGGCGGCGGACGGGCAGGCTTTTATCGATTGGCTCGTCTCCGCGGAAGGCCAGGGCGCCATTGGAAGCTACAAGATCGGGGGAGAGCAGGCATTCTTCCCAAATGCCGACGCGGGTTCCTGACCGGTCGAGTTTAGAATTGTTGCGCTGGGTCTACCACCCCTCCAGCGCCCTGATCAGAACGGCTCGCCGAGCGCGCCGAAGCCGGGGAGGATCAGGGTTGGATTGTGGAAACGGATGCCGGCGACGAGGCCTAGCAGGTTGAGCTCGATTCCCTGCCGCCATCCGATCGTCAGGCCGGCGAACCCGCCGAGGCTGATCGCCCAGCCGCCTCCGGCGGCGCGGCTGACCCAGCCTTCGGTCGGAAAATCCTTGCCGATCGCGGTCGGCGGCATGTCCGCTCCCAATTCCGGCGCCGCGGCCAGGATGTTGGCGACGAAGGTGTTGGAGTTCGGCCCCGGCCAGATGCGGTAGGCGCCGGGCTCCGACCAGTGATAAGCCCGGATCGCGGCTTCGATCATTGGCAGAAGCCGTTCCGCCGCCGGGCCTTTCAGCTCGTGGATCACGACAGGATCGTTGGAATACCAGCGGCCGTCCGCCGGCTGGCTGTTCCGCCGCACCGGATTGCCCCAGCCGACCACCTCGTAGCGCTCGTAGGCGGATGCGTTCTTGTGCTTCAAGACGAGCCAGGTATGGACGGCCACGATGCCCTTCAGCCCGCCGGTCCGGGCGGCCATCACGCGAATGCTGGCCTCCGGCTCCGCGCGAGGAGGCGGCAGCGTCCCGGCGCTCGACCAATCGGCGCTGTGCCAGTTCCGCGGACGTTCCTCGGAGAGCCAGACGGCGGCGTGGACGAGGACGGGCAGGAAGAAGACGACGAAGATGATGAGAAGCGTATATTTGATCACGGTCGACATGAGCGGATGGCGGGAAGGCACGATGCAGATAGGCGTTCACGATCCGCTTTGCACATCGGAATGGGGAAAAGGATGAGCAACCCGGTGCTGGTCGAGGTCACGCGCGGCGATGTTGTCGAAAGCCGGCATCGCGGGGCCGTGTCCGTCCAGGAGGCGGACGGGAATGCCCGGTGCGCGCTTGGCGATGTGGACCATCCGGTTTTCCCCCGCTCCGCGGTGAAGGCGCTTCAGGCGCTGCCGCTTGTGGAAACCGGAGCGGCGGACGCATTCGGATACGGCGCGCGCGAGCTTGCCTTGGCGCAGGCGTCGCATGGCGGCGAGCCCGCGCATGTGGAAGGCGTGGCCGCGATGCTCGCCGCGATCGGCCTGTCCGAGGCCGACCTCGAATGCGGCCCGCAGCTGCCGAGCCACAAGGGATCGGCGGCGCTGCTCATGCGCGACGGCGGAACGCCCAGCCAGCTCCACAACAACTGCTCGGGCAAGCACGCCAATTTCCTCTCTGTCGCAAGCCATCTCGGGGTGGACCAGCGCGGTTACGTCCTGCCGCGTCATCCCGTGCAGGACGCTATCCGCGATGTGCTGGAAAGCCTGACGGGAGCGTCGCACAATGCGGGTCATCGCGGCACGGACGGCTGCTCCATTCCCACCTATGCCGCGCCGCTCTCCGCATTCGCGCGCGGCTTCGCCCGCTTCGCCACCGGCGCCGGCCTGTCGCCCCTTCGCGCCGGCGCGGCCAAGCGGATTCTTGATGCGGCCGTGAGCGCGCCGTTCTTCGTCGCCGGCAGCGGCAGGTTCGACACCGAGGTGATGGAAATCCTGAACGGCGCCGCGCTGGTGAAGGGCGGGGCTGAAGGCGTCCATTGCGCCGCGCTCCCGGCGCTGGGCCTCGGCGTGGCGGTGAAGTGCGACGACGGCGATGGCCGCGCCTCCAGCGCGATCATGGCGGCATTGCTGGCCCGGCTGATGCCGGAGCACGAGGAGGCGCTGAGGCGCTGGACGGCGCGCCCGGTCCTGACCCGCCGCGGGGCGCAGGCCGGGGAGGTGCGGGCGGTGAAGGAGGCTTTCGCCGG
This sequence comes from Hyphomicrobiales bacterium, assembly GCA_013812985.1. Next base: position 3,728 of record JACCSN010000456.1, read on the forward strand.
CCTCAGCTGACGCGGTTTCCCTCGATCGCGAGGTGCGGATAGTCCGCCGCGCTTTCCCGGGCGAGGTCGCCGGTCGCCACCTCATTCCAGCGCATGCCGAGGATGCCGCCGCTTTCCGCGCCGGAGATCAGGTTGTCGGCGATGAGCGCCGGCCCGGCGCCCTCCGCCACGGAAACGGTGATGCCGACCCGGCAGCCGCGGATCATGTTGCCGGTGGCGGCGATGTCGCGGAGATACTCGCCCCAGCCAAGGCCGATTCCCACCGGCGCGTTCTCGATCACGTTGCCCGAGATCGCGGCATCGGCTTCGGCGCCGATTCCGGCGCCGGTCAACGGGGCGCCGCGGGGCAGGCGGGACACCCCGGAGATGTTGCGGATGAGGTTGCCGGAGCAAACGGCGAGCCGTCCGCCATGCTCCATGAAGTTGGGCATCGAGATGCCGACCGCGGCGTCGTCGATGAGGTTGCCGGAAACGATCGCCCCCTCGAAGGCGAACTCCACGTAGATCGCAATCTCGCCCGACCGCGTTGCGGTGTTGCCGCTGACCTGCACGTTGTCGGATGAATAGCAGCGGATGGCGGAGAAGCCGCAATCGTCGATGCGGTTGCCGGCGACGATGACGCCGTTCGCCTTGTCGAGATTGATGCCGTTTCCGTACTGCCCCGTGCCGCCGGAATCCGCCCGGATGGCGGTGACGCGGTTGCCGCGCACGATGGTGTCATCGGCGCTTTCGCTGTCGCGTTGCACCAAAATGCCGGTGCCGCCGCAATCGGCGACGATGTTGCCCTCGACCAGCATCCCGCGCGACTGGTCGAGGTCGAGCCCGATGGTGCGCGCGTCGCGGAACTTCGAGTTCTCCACCCGACCTGCGCAGGCGCGGAGCACGGCGCCGGCGGCGGTGCTGGCGGTGAACTCGCAATCTTCCAGAACGAGGTCGTCGACCTCATCGACATCGAGAAGCCCCCGCACGGACTCGCCCAAGGGCAGCCAGCCGCCGTCGACACTTATCCCTTCCAGCCGGACATGCTTGGCCTGCCGGGCTTTGAGCATGAAGGCGCCGCCGCGGAAGACCAGCCGTGTCTGTCCAGGCACGCCGAGGAGATGGGCGAAAGGCGGCAGGTCGATCTCCGCCACCTCGTAGCGGCCGGGCGGCAGGAAGAGCGGCCGCGCGTTCGCTTCCGCCCGCCGCAGCGCGCGGCCGAGCGCGGCGCTTTGGTCGTCCACCGCGCCGGGCGCCACACCCTCCTGCGTCGCGTCGAGAGCGCCGCGCATCTGGCCGAGCACGTCCTGCGCGCGGACGGGCAAGGC
>JACCSN010000459.1 GCA_013812985.1 Hyphomicrobiales bacterium
TCGCGGGCAAGCGCCATGAAGGCGGCGCCGGCGCAGATCAGGCATTCCTTGTTGGCGAGCGCGATGTCGCTGCCGGCGCGGACGGCGGCGGCGGTGGCGCGGAGCCCGGCCGCGCCGACGATCGCCGACAGCACGATATCGACCGGCTCCGCCGCGGCCTCCTCCATGGCCTCCGCACCGGCGGTGGCGCGGATGCCGCTGCCGAAGAGGTCGTCCCGGAGCCCCGGCAGGCCCTCCTCGTCGGCGACCACGGCGCGCCGAGCCCCGAGCCGCCGCGCGGTATCGGCAAGCTTGGCGCCGTTGGAGTTCGCCGTCACCGCGTGAACCTCGAACCGGTCCGGCGCCGCGGAGATGACGTCGACCGCGCTCGTGCCGACCGACCCCGTCGCGCCGAGCAAGGTGACCCGGCGGCTCACGATGCGCCACCCGGCAGAGCAGCGACATCTTGCGGCAAGGACAGCAGCTGGCCGCCCCAGCCGAGCGCCGCCAGAAGCCACGCCAAGGCGGCCGCGCCGAATAGCCCGTCGACACGGTCGAGCAGGCCGCCATGGCCAGGGATCAAGCGACCGGAATCCTTGACGCCGAAACGCCGCTTGATCGCCGATTCGAACAGATCGCCGGCCTGCGACGCGGCCGAAAGGGGCGCCGCCAGCAAAATGGCCATGGCGACCGTCCCCGCGCCGGTCAGCGCCGCGACCAACCCGCCGGCGAACATCGCGGCCGCCATCCCGGTCAGCGCGCCCGACCAGGTTTTCTTCGGCGACACCCGCGGCCATAGCTTCGGGCCGCCGATGCGGCGGCCGCCGAAATAGGCAGCCGTATCCGTCGCCCAAACCACCACCAGGAGGAACAGGATGGCGGCCCAGCCATTCGGCTCCGCTTCGCGCAAGAGGACGAGAGCCGCGCAGGGCGCCGCGGCATAGATCAGCCCAATTCCCGCCCACCGGAGCGAAGTCTGGCGAAGGCCGCCGGCCAGCATCATCAGCCCGGCCACGCCGATCAGACCTAACGCTGAACCTGTGCGGTCGAAGGCGAGCGCCGGCAATGCCAGGGCAAGCAGGACGGCGCCGCCGATCCGGAGCCATCGCTGATGGACGGCGGCGATGCCGGTCCATTCCCAGAACGAGATCGCCGCGACCACCGCAACCATCATCGCGAACGGCAAGCCGCCCAGAATCCCGGCGAAAAGCGCCACCGGCGCCAGCACGAGCGCGGAAAGGGCCCGTGTTTTCAGCTCGTTGCCGGAGGAAGCCGCGGCTTGCGGTTCAGACGCCAACCACGCCTCCATAGCGCCGCTCGCGGGATGCGTATTCTTCCAAGGCGGCCTCGAACTGCTCGTCGCCGAAATCCGGCCACAGGACCGGCAGGAAGATGAGCTCCGCATAAGCCGCCTGCCACAGGAGGAAGTTGCTGATCCGCTGTTCGCCGGAGGTCCGCAGGATGAGGTCCGGATCAGGGATTCCGAAGGTGTCAAGGGCGCGCTCGAACTCGTCGTGGTCGATCGCCTCCACCGCGATCTCGCCGTCCGCGACCCTGCGGGCAAGCTTGCGGGCAGCGCGGACGAGCTCGTCGCGAGCGCCGTAATTGAACGCCACCACGAGCTGCAGGCCGGTGTTGCCGAGCGTTTCGTCCTCAGCTTCCTCGATCAGGCGCAGGATGTCGGGCGGCAACCCGCCGCGCTCGCCGATGACGCGGATGCGCACATTGCTCTGGCGGAGCTCGGCGAGGTCGCTACGGATGAATATGCGGACAAGGTTGAAAAGCGCCTGGATTTCGTCCTGCGGCCGCGACCAGTTCTCCGAGGAAAAGCTGAAGAGCGTCAGGAAGCGGATCCCGCGTCGGCCGGCGAAGCGAACGGCGCGCCGCAGCGCCTCCACGCCGCGACGGTGCCCTTCGCCGCGCGGCAGGCCGCGGGCCCGCGCCCAGCGGCCATTGCCGTCCATGATGATGCCGACGTGGCATGGGGAGGCCAGGCATGTGTAGGCTGCTTCCACCTTGGTCGGTTCAACTCCCATGCGTCTCGCCCAAACCTGCCGGCCAGCGGCTCCCGATGTCCATCTAGACCTGCATGATCTCCCGTTCCTTGCCGGCGAGCATCTCGTCGATGTCCTTGATCGAGGCGTCGGTCAGCTGCTGCAGCCGTTCGGATTGCACTCTGGTGTCGTCCTGGCTGTGGTGACCGTCTTTCTCGAGCTTCTTCAGCATATCCATGCCGTCGCGGCGGACATGGCGGACCGCGATGCGCGCCTGCTCGGCGTATTTGTGCCCGACCTTCACCATGTCCTGGCGGCGCTGCGCGTTCAACTCCGGGATCGGGATGCGCAGGAGCGTGCCTTCCATGATCGGGTTCAACCCGAGATTGGCTTCACGAATCGCCCGGTCAACCGCGCCGACCAGCGACTTGTCCCAGACCTGAACCGAAAGCATGCGCGGCTCCGGCACGTTCACCGTGCCCACCTGGCTGATCGGCATCTGGGTGCCGTAAGCGTTGACGCTGATGGGGTCGAGCAGGTTGGCGGAAGCGCGCCCGGTGCGGAGGCCGGAAAGCTCGGTCTTCAGGACCGAGATCGCGCCGTGCATGCGGCGGCTGATATCGTCGAAATCAATGCCGTCTTCCATGAAACGTCCCCGATTGCGCCGCGCCTGGCCGGGTTAACCGGCCGAAACGAGGGTGCCGACAACTTCGCCCGCCACGATCCGCGCCAAGGCGCCGGGTTCGTGGATGTTGAACACGATTATCGGCAGTCCGTTGTCGCGGGCAAGCGCAAACGCCGCCGTGTCCATCACCTCCAGCCCGCGCGAGATCGCCTCCTGGAAGGTGACGTGCTCGTAGCGCGTGGCGGTCGGATCGCGGTGCGGATCGGCCGAATAGACGCCGTCGACCTGGGTGCCCTTCAAAAGCGCATCGCATTCCAGTTCCAAAGCGCGCAGAGCGGCGCCGCTGTCGGTTGTGAAGAATGGGTTGCCGGTGCCGCCGGCGAGCACGACGGTGACCTTGTTGGCCATGTGCGAAGCGGCCCGCCGATGCACGTAGGTCTCGCAGACGGACGGCATCTCGATCGCCGACAGCGCCCGCGCCTCCAGGCCCTCGCGCGCCAGAGCCGCTTCCAGCGCCAGCGCGTTCATGACGGTCGCCAGCATGCCCATGTGGTCGCCGGTGACGCGGTCGCCGCCTTTCGCCGCGATGGCGAGTCCGCGAAAGATATTGCCGCCGCCGATCACCACGGCGATCTCGATGCCGGCCCGGGCGACGCCGGCGATCTCCGCGGCGAAATGCGACACCGCTTCGTCGTCGATGCCGAACTCCTGCTTCCCCATCATCGCCTCGCCCGACAGCTTCAGGAGAATCCTGTTCGGTTTAGGCCTGGGGGGCATGATGTCTCCTGACGCGTTCCGCCGCGAACGGCCGTGCCGGTCTCCGCATAAGACCCGGTCTCCGCATAAGACCTGGTCTGCGCATAAGTCCTGGTCTGCGCATAAGACAGGGGCGCCGACAAGTCACGTCGGCGCCCTTGCGAATTGTCTCGGGACGAACGGAAGCTTAAGCCGCCTCGTCCGTTTCGTTGCGCTGAATGCCCTCGCCCAATCGGAAGGCGACGAAGTCGGTCACCGTGACCGGACCGCCCACATCCTTGGCGGCGTCCCGAAGCACCGCCTCCACCGTGCGCTCGCCGTCGATGACGAAGACCTGCTTCAGAAGCAC
>JACCSN010000473.1 GCA_013812985.1 Hyphomicrobiales bacterium
TGCGCAAGGCCGCCGGACACCAGAATCGCGGGAGAGCAAATCAAAGCCGCAAAGGCCAGATACCGCCATGTCGCCATTGCTTTTTCGCCTATGCTGGCCGGCGGTATGGCGCCGGCATCCTTGTCAAGATCGAGCAGGGCGTCGCGATGTTCCGCGGCGCCCCGCTGCTGACGCGCCAGACGCTGATTACTGCTTCGGCTGCTCGGCATCCGCGGCGGTGTTGGCCTTCATCTCCTCGCCCGCGGCCGCTTCCGGATTCTCCATCGCCGCCGCCGGCTGTGCGTCGGCTGCGCCGGCATCGGCTGACGCGCCGTCACCGGGCACGATCTTGTAGATCGTGTCGAGACTGCCGAACGGACCGGTGGTCACCGAGGTGAGCGCATAAACCTCGCCGTCAGCATCCTGGGCGAAAGCGAGAATATAGGGGATCTTGCCGCCGCCGCCCATGTCCGTGGTCGCCGAATCCATGCTCCACTTGCCGTCGGCACCTTTGGTGCCGATGAAGATCTGGCCGTCCATCTCGCCGAAGGACTTGCTCCAATCGCCAAAGATGTATTTGCCGTCCCAATCGGCGTGCTTGCCCCGGTAGATATAGCCGCCAGTCACGGAAATGCCCTTGCACCCCTGCGGCTTGGCTGTGCAGTTCTCATATTCCAGCACGGGCGCGATAAGCCCGGCATCATCGCAGGACGCGGGATGATCGTCCGGCTTGGTGTAATCGAAGCAATGCATGCCTTCCATCTTGCGCCAACCGTAATTGCCGCCATTGGTGATGACATTCACTTCCTCGTAGCTGTTCTGTTGCACGTCGGCGCAGATCAGAGTGGATCCGTCCGCCATGTCGAACGAGCAGCGCCACGGATTGCGCAGGCCCATGGCGAAGATTTCCGGCGCGGCCTCGGTGCTCCCGGCGTTCGGATTGTCGGCCGGAATGGCGTAAGCGCTGCCGTTCTCCTGCTTGTCCACGTCGATGCGCAGGATCTTGCCGTGCAGATCCGTCGCATCCTGCCCGTTGCCCTCGGTCACGTTATGGCCGATGCCCCAGTCGTTCGCATAACCGCCGTCTCCAGTGGAAATGTAAAGGAAGCCATCCCCGCCGAAGCCGATCCAATGACCGTTATGATTGAATTGCGGCCAATCGATCGAGCTGATCCGCCGCTCCGAGTTCCGGTCCGCTACATCAGGGTCGTCCTTGGAGACAGTATATTCCGCAACCACATTGGTGTGATTCCACCAGAACATCTTCGATAGATCGTTCTGGAACACAGTCGGGGCGCTGTATGCGACGTAGAACTTGCCGTTGTTTTTGAAGTCTGGGTGGAAGGCGAGACCGAGAAGCCCGCGCTCGTCAAAATCCGCCCAGAGCGTCACGATCTTGTCGCGAATGTCGAGGAAGGGTTCTCCCTGAAGTTCGCCGTCGGCATCGATGATGCGGATGCGGCCAAACTGCTCGATGACAAATTTACGGTCGTCTCCGGGCGGCTGCACCATGGCCAGAGGCGCATTGACGCCCGTGACATAAGGCTCGAGCTTAATGTTGACTTGGGCGCTCGCCCCCTCGGCCAGCGCAACAATTCCGACCCCTGAAACCAACAGCGACGCTAACGATCTGAGTAGCATTCTGACCTCCCACGAGCAGCGGGTTAAGCCCCGCCAGAGGCCGGCGCCTCGTTATGCAATTGGCGTCCGGCATCGGCGATGCTAAGCCTGATTTCCCGAACCTGTCCATCGAAACCCTCTGCCGCGCCGCACTTTCCGGACCTGGCCTGTGGCGAAGCCGCGGAGTACCTTAGGCGGCCAGGCGAGCAGGCGGAGCCTGTCGGGAGCGCGGGACCAGGCTCCAGCCGAACGTTGCGGTCAGCACGAGGGTCACGATCATCAATCCCATGCCTTCCCTGCACAGCTCCGCAATGCGGCCGGCGGGAGTATCCGTGGCCATCTGCATGGACCAGACGGTGCTGCGCCACCATTGCGGCACAGGCGGCCAGAGCATGACCGTGAGGATGAGCGCCGTCGCCAAGGAGATCAGAAGCAGCGGCCGCCCCGTCCGGCTGGCGAGCAGATGAGGGCGCCAGGCGGCGACGCCCGCCCAAATCGCCGCGACGCCGTAAATCACTATCCAGATCGGCCCGTCGGCATCGTTGTACTGGACGAGGAGGGCCAGCGCCATCATGACCGACAGAATTGCAAAAACGAACCGCATAGCCACCTCGCCGACATCGCCCCGCACAGTTGATTCACGACATCACTTTGCACTACGCTTCCGCCTTCGAGAACCGGCTCAGCGCAGCCGCATAGGAGGCCGATATGGCTCGGGGTACGCCTGATCCGGTGGCGAATCAAGGGAGGCGCGAGACCCTTGCGGCGGCCGCTGGAGTTGACGCCGTGGAGGCCAGCGTCCACCTTCAGAGATTCTCCGTCGCTTTCGAATTTCCGGTCGCCTTCACCTCCGGCCTGTTCGACCCGGGCAACCCGGTCCTCATCGATACGCTCTCCAGGCTGGAGCCGGACCGCCGGCACCGCTGCTTGATCTTCATCGACGACGGCGTGCTCGCCGCCCGGCCCTTCCTGCCGGCCGAGATCGGGGCCTATGCCCGCCACCACGGCGCCCGCATGGCGCTGGTCGCCGAGCCGATTTCCGTGCCGGGCGGCGAGAAGATCAAGGTCGAGCTGCACTTCGTCGAGCAGATGCAGCGGCAGCTCTTCGAGCACCGGATCGACCGCCATTCCTATGTCATCGCCATCGGCGGCGGCGCCGTCCTGGACGCCGTCGGCCTGGTCGCGGCGACCACGCATCGCGGCGTCCGCCACATCCGCGTGCCGACGACGGTCCTGTCGCAGAACGATTCCGGCGTCGGCGTGAAGAACGGCGTCAATCTCTACGAGCAGAAGAATTTCGTCGGCGCGTTCGCCCCGCCGTTCGCAGTCCTGAACGACCTCGATTTCATCGAGGCGCTTCCGCCCCGCGAAAGAATCGCCGGGATGGCGGAAGCGGTGAAGGTCGCGCTCATCCGCGACGACGAGTTCTTCCGCTGGTTGGAGCGCCATTCCGACGACCTGGTCGTCTTCGAGCGCGCCGCGATGGCGTACATGATCCGCCGCTGCGCCGAGCTTCACATGCGCCAGATCGCCCATGGCGGCGACCCCTTCGAGACGGGCAGCGCCAGGCCGCTGGATTTCGGCCATTGGGCGGCGCACCGGCTGGAGACGCTTACGCACTACCACCTTCGCCACGGCGAGGCGGTGGCGATCGGGATCGCCCTCGACACGCGCTATTCTGTGCTCGCCGGCCTACTCGACCCGGCGGCGGAGGAGCGCGTCCGCTTCCTCCTGGAACATCTCGGCTTCCGCCTCTGGCACCCGGCGCTCGAGCGGGCAATGCCGGATGGCCGTCATGCGGTCCTGGAGGGCCTGCGCGAGTTCCGCGAGCATCTGGGCGGCGAACTCACGATCACGCTGCTCGCCGAAATCGGGATCGGCCTTGAGGTGTATGAGATGGACGAGACGCTGGTGTTGCAGGCCATCGCCGATCTGAAAGCGCGGGCGGCCCGATAGATGCAGTTTCCCGACCGTCCCGAATTAGGCCACCTCACCTATTGCACCAACATCCACCCGGGCGAGACCTGGCCGGAGGTCTTGGCTTCCTTGAAGCGGCATCTGCCCGCGGTTCGGCAGGAGGCCTCCCCCGGCCAGCCTTTCGGACTTGGCCTCAGGCTCGGCGCTCCGGCGGCCGAAGCGCTCGGGAAGCCGGCTGCGCTCGCCGAGCTGAAATCCCTGCTGGAGGCTGAGAACAGCTACGTCTTCACCATCAACGGCTTTCCCTATGGCAGTTTCCACGGCCGGCGGGTGAAGGAGCAGGTCTATGCGCCCGACTGGTCGACCCCCGAGCGGCTGAGCTACACCAACGCGCTCGCCGACATCTTGGTGGAGATCCTTCCCGACGGCATGACCGGCAGCATCAGCACCGTGCCGGGAAGCTTCGCGCCGTGGGCGGAGGGCCGCGTCGATCTGATCGTCGACAACCTCGTCCGCGCCGCCGCGCATCTTGGCAAAATCGCGGACCGAACCGGCCGCGTGATCGCGCTGGCGCTGGAGCCGGAACCCCGCTGCCAGCTCGAGATGATCGGCGAAACGGCGACCTTCTTCGAAACAGGCCTCTTCGGCGCCCGTGCCGTGTCGCTGATGGCGGAGGTCGGCGGCCTCTCCCGCGCCGCGGCGGAAGCGGCGCTCAGGCGCCATCTCGGCGTCTGCTACGATGTCTGCCACGCGGCGGTGGAGTTCGAAGACCCGAAAGGTAGCCTTGAGCTTCTCCGGAGCAAAGGGATCGCCATCCCCAAGCTGCAGCTGAGCTCCGCGCTGCGAATTCCTGAGGTCAGCCGGGACACCGCCGCGCAGCTGCGCCCCTTCGACGAGCCGGTCTATCTGCATCAGGTGGTGGCGCGGAATGGAAGCGATTTCACCCGCTATCTCGATCTGCCCGATGCACTGGCCGACCTCGACGCGACGCTCGGCAGCGAATGGCGCGTGCATTTCCACGTGCCGGTCTTCCTCCACGAGATGGAGCACTTCTCCACCACCCAGGATTTTCTGCGCGAGATCCTGGTCCTGCATCGCGAGCAGCCGATCTCGGAGCATCTCGAGGTCGAGACCTATACCTGGGACGTGCTGCCGGAGCGCTATCGCGGCACGCCCGTATCGACCGCAATCGCACGCGAGCTGAACTGGGTGCGCAGC
>JACCSN010000500.1 GCA_013812985.1 Hyphomicrobiales bacterium
GCCGTAGCTCGCGGCGATCAGCGGCGCAACTGATCCGGCAACCATGGTCGCGATGGCGACGCCGTTCAAGTCGTTGGCGGTAAGCTTGTGTCTCTCATTTAGAATTAGCGGCAAAGTCTTTCTCCCAACGAGATGCGGCCGAAACCTTGGCCGTCCAGCCGCATCACGGCCCTCTCGCCCCCGCCTCCACCCACGCCCCCAACAATCGCCGCTCCGCCTCCGTCATCCCCGTCGCATTCCCCAGCGGCATGATGTCCGACAGCCCCGCCTGCCGCTCGATGTTCCGGGCATGCCGGCGGATCTCCTCCACCGTGTCGAACGCCACGCCCTTCGGCGCTTCCGGATAGTCGCGGTTGCTCGGCGTTTGCGAATGGCACGAGGTGCAATGTGTCTCGATTATCGGGTGAATGTCGGCGAAGGCGACCGCGCCGCCACCCGACGCGGCGCCTGGTCGGTAGCCCGACAGAGCGACAAGTCCGACCAGCAGCGTCACCGCCGCCGGAACCGCAGCCTTCGCCGTCCAGTCCAGCCGGCCCTCATCGGCGAGATTGAAATAGTGTCGGACCAGGCCGCCGCCCAGCACGATCCCGAGCGCGATCAGCGGGCTCCAGGGGTGGCTGAAGACGATCGGGTAATGGTTCGACACCATCATGAAGACGACGGGGAGCGTCAGGTAATTGTTGTGCAGCGAGCGCTGCCGGGCCTGCTTGCCGAGCGCCGGATCGGGCTTTCGCCCGGCGAGCAGGTCGGCCACGACCTTGCGCTGGTTGGGGATGATCACGGCGAAGACGCTTGTCGCCATGATCGTGCCGATCAGCGCGCCCACGTGGAGGAAGGCGGCGCGGTCGGCGAAGACGCCGTGATAGAAGAAGGTGAAGGCGGCGATCTCGACGAACAAGGCGACAGCCAGCGGGCCTGTCCGTTCGCCGAGCGGTGATTTCACCATCGCATCGTAGATGAACCAGCCGGCGGCCAGCGACCCCGCCGAGAGCATGATCGCCCAGGCGTGATCGAGCGCGACCTTGTCGCGATCGATCAGGAACGCGTCGGCGCCCGCATAATAGATGAGGGCAAGGAGCGCCAAGCCTGTCAGTAAGGTGAAATAGGCCTCGTATTTGAACCAGTGCAGTTCCGGCGGCATGCGCTCCGGCGCGACCGCGTATTTCTCGGCCAGATAGAACCCGCCGCCATGCACCATCCAGCTCTCGCCGGCGATCCCCGGCCCTTGGCCCTCGCGCTTCCTGAGGCTCGCTTCGAGCCAGATGAAAAAGAAGGACGTTCCGATCCACAGGATGCCGAACATCACATGCGCCCAGCGCAACAGGATGTTCAGCCACTCGACGGCAGCAGCGGTCATTCGGCCCTCAATAGACGATCTTGTCGGGCTTTGCTTTCCACTCGGCGAACACCGCCGCGGCTTCCGGCGATTTCAGCTGCACGGTCGGGATCAGGCGATGCTCGATCGGCTTGGAGACCTCGCCATAGATATGCTCGTCATCGAAGCCGATCGCCGCCGCGTCCTGGCGCGAATTGGCGAAGGTGACGCGGTCGAGCCGCGCCCAGTAGATGGCGGCGAGGCACATCGGGCAGGGCTCGCAGCTCGTATAGATCTCGCAGCCCTTGAGCGAGAACGTCCCGAGCGCTTCGCAGGCTCGCCGGATCGCCGTCACCTCCGCATGCGCGGTCGGGTCGTTCGTCGACGTGACCCGGTTCCAGCCCTCGGCGACCACCCTCCCGTCCTTGACGATCACCGCGCCGAACGGCCCGCCGTCGCCGTCCCGCATGCGCTCGGCCGACAGCCGGACGGCATGGCGCATGAATTCGCGAGCATCACCGCTCATGGTGTGCCGGGCCTTTGGCGCGCAGCAGGTGACGCTCACGCCGGATAAGCATATCGGCCGCGACGGAAGCCGCGATCGCCGTGGGCTCCTTGCTTTCGATCTCCGTCAATCCAATCGGGCAGATCATGCGGGCGAGAAGCGCCGGCGCGATGCCGGACTCGCCGAGCTGCCTGCGGAAGCGGGCGCGCTTGGTTTTCGAACCGATCAGGCCGAGATAGCCGAATTCCTCGCGGCGCAGCACCGCCTCGCAGATCGCCTCGTCAAGCGCATGGCTGTGCGTCATCACCAGGAAGGCGGCGCCGGCGGGCGCCTCGTCGACGATGAGCTCCGGCATCGCCAGCGCCAGTTGCCTGACGCCCGGCAGCGCCGGCTCGGGAAACTGCCCGGCGCGGCCGTCGACCCAGGTGAGCGCGAAGCCGAGCGGATGCAGAGCCTTCGCCACCGCCCGGCCGACATGCCCCGCGCCGAACAGCCAGAGCGCCTGGACGGGAGGGTTCAAGCGTTCCTGGATCTCAAGGCCACGCTCGGTTCGCGTCGCGAGGTAGGCCGGCCCATCCTGCCCGATTAGCCAATCCCGGCGGAGCCCGCCGGATTCGTCAAGCGCCAGGACGCGGATCGCCGGTTCCAGCCCCATCGCCGCCGCGACCAGCTTCTTCACCCAGGCCAGGTCGGCGGGTGCGAAAGGCTCGAAGGCCAGCGTCACGGAGCCGCCGCAACACTGGTTCAGCTCCGGTCCGAGCGCGAGCCTGACGAGCCCGGCCCGGCCCGACACGAGGAGTTCCCGGGCTTTGAGCGTCGCGGTGTGCTCAAGCTCACCGCCGCCAATGGTGTCAAAGATACCGGATTCGGTGACGAGCATCTGCGCCCCGGTCTCGCGCGGGCCGGAGCCTTCAAGCTCGGCCACATGGACGAGGATAGCCGCTTCCCCTTGCTCCAGTGTTTCCAGCAATGGGCCAAGCCAGGCGCGCATCAGGCTGCCTTTCCGGATGCGGCGCGAGCGCGGACATCTTCCACCGCCACGAGAATACGCTCCGGCGTGGCGGGCGCATCGAGCCGGGGAAATACGCGATGGTCCGCCGCGGCGGCGACAGCGTCGGTCAACGCCGAAAAGGCCGAAAGGGCCAGCATGAGCGGCGGCTCGCCCACAGCCTTCGAACGGTAGATCGTCTCCGCGCGGTTCTCGCCCTTGTCCCAGATGGCGATCCGCATGTCGTCGGGCCGGTCATTCGCCGTCGGGATCTTGTAGGTGGACGGCGCGTGCGTGCGCAGCCGCCCGGCCTCGTCCCAGACCAGCTCCTCCGTCGTGAGCCAGCCGAGCCCCTGGATGAAGCCGCCCTCGATCTGGCCCATGTCGATCGCCGGATTGAGCGAGCGGCCGCATTCGTGGAGGATGTCGACGCGCAACAGCCGGTTCTCGCCGGTCAGCGTATCGATGACGACCTCGCTCACAGCCGCGCCATAGGCGAAATAGAAGAACGGCCGGCCGCTCGCCTTCTCGCGGTCGTAGAAGATTTCCGGAGTGGCGTAGAAGCCGGTCGAGGAGAGCGGCACCCGCCCAAGATAGGCTTCGGCGACTAGATCGGCGAAGGCCATCTCTTCATTCCCGATCCGCACCCGGTTCGGCAGGAAGATGATCTGCTCCTCCCGGACTTTGTATTTCTCCGCCGCGAAGGCGACGAGCCGCGCCTTGATCATGCGCGCGGCGTTCTGGGCCGCCATGGCGTTCAGGTCAGTCCCGGAGGACGCCGCCGTCGCCGACGTGTTCGGCACCTTGGCGGTCGTCGTCGCCGTGATCTTCACATGGTCGATGTCGATCTGGAACTCTTCCGCCACCACCTGGGCGACCTTGACGAAAAGCCCCTGCCCCATCTCCGTGCCGCCATGGTTCAGATGGACCGAGCCGTCCTTGTAGACATGCACCAGCGCGCCGGCCTGGTTCAGATGCGTCGTGGTGAAGGAGA
>JACCSN010000510.1 GCA_013812985.1 Hyphomicrobiales bacterium
CATGTATCTCGGCCGCATCGTCGAGGAAGGCCCGACGGCGGACGTGTTCGCAAGCCCCTGTCACCGCTACACCGCCGCGCTCCTCTCCGCCAATCCGGTTCCCGACCCGGATGCGCGGCGCGTGCCCCTCGACATCGAAGGGGACATGCCGAGCCTGTTCAACCGGCCGCCCGGCTGCGAATTCCACCCCCGCTGCCGCTTCGCCCTGGAACAATGCGCCGCAATGTTTCCGGCCCCTGCATCGTTGACGGCAGGCCACCAATTCGCCTGCCACAATCCGGGCTGCGGGCGGTAGTATTTGGAGCCGTTACGCAGCCGCTGCGCGCGGCGGAGCTAGACCATTGCAGTTTGTGTACTTAGCAAGGCGAAATCTCCTCCCTAGCCCTCATCCTGAGGTGCGCAGCGCAGCGGAGCCTCGAAGGACGAGGGCGTCTCCAGTGCGCACTGGATGATCCTTCGAGGCTCGCCTTCGGCGAGCGCCTCAGGACGAGGGGGTAAGATGCAGGTGTCCGTCTACATTTTACGTTGCTCCGATGGCAGCTACTACACCGGGCTGACCAAGCAGGATCCCGAGGCTCGCGCTTGGGAGCACAACAACGAGCCGATCGACAGCTATACCGCGCGTCGTCGACCGGTCACACTTGTCTTCACCGAGGTTTATGATCGCATCACCGACGCTATCGCGCGTGAGCGCCAGATCAAGGGCTGGAGCCGAGCCAAAAAAGAAGCCGTGATCCGAGGTGACTATGAAACGCTCCCTGAATTGTCCTCCAGACACGCTCAAAGCCGGAGCTAAATCATTGGAATTTATGTACTTAGCAAGGCGAAATCTCCTCCCTAGCCCTCATCCTGAGGTGCGCAGCGAAGCGGAGCCTCGAAGGACGAGGGCGTCTCCAGTGCGCACTGGATGATCCTTCGAGGCTCGCCTTCGGCGAGCACCTCAGGATGAGGGTGGGGATTCGGGAGGAACTCCTGCAAGAGCAAGATTAAGGCCACGAAAATAATGCTCGAATTCGACTTCATCATCGTCGGCGCGGGGTCGGCCGGCTGCGTCCTCGCGGATCGGCTGTCCGCCTCCGGGCGGCACAGCGTGCTTGTGCTGGAGGCGGGCGGCTCCGACCGCCGGTTCTGGATCAAGCTGCCGATCGGCTACGGCCGCACCTTCCACGACGAGCGGGTGAACTGGAAGTTCGAGACCGAACCGGATCCCGGCACCGGCGGGCGTCGTAGCTACTGGCCGCGCGGCCGCGTCGTCGGCGGGTCGAGCTCAATCAATGCGCTGGTCTATTGCCGCGGGCTGCCGACCGATTTTGACGACTGGCGCGACGCCGGCAATCCCGGCTGGGGCTGGACCGATGTCGAGCCGTATTTCCGCCGGTCGGAGCGCCTCGTCGATGGCGAGCGGAGCCAGGGGGACGGCAGCCTGCATGTCGCCGACGTGAGCCGCGCCATGCATCCGCTGAGCCGCCATTACTTCGCCGCCGCCGGCGAGATCGGCCTCAAGCGCACCGAAAGCTTCAACGGCCCGGCGCCTGAAGGCGTCGGCTTCTACCAGATCACGGTGCGAAACGGCTTCCGCTGCTCGGCGGCCGACGCGTTCCTGCGCCCGGCGCTGCGCCGCGCCAATTGCGGCCTGCAAACGGGCGCGGTGGCGCGGCGCATCCTCTTCGAGGCAAAGCGGGCGACCGGGGTGGAATTCTCCGTCGGCCGCACGGTGACGACGGTGCGCGCGCGGCGCGAGGTGATCCTCTGCGCGGGCGCCGTCAGCTCGCCCAAGCTTCTGCAGCTCTCGGGCATCGGCCCCGCCCCCCTGCTGCGGCGCCACGGCATCCCCGTCGAGGTCGACAGCCCGGCCGTCGGCGCGCATCTGCAGGATCACCTGGCGGTCAGCTACTACTACAAATCGCGCGAGCCGACGCTGAACGACCTGCTCCATCCCTTTTCGGGCAAGGCCCGGGCGGCGCTCCGCTACCTCCTCACCCGCAGCGGGCCGCTCAGCCTCAGCGTCAACCAATGCGGCGGCTTCGTGCGGTCGAGCGACAGCGCGCAGCGCCCGGACATGCAGCTCTATTTCAACCCCTTCACCTACGCGACGTCGAATGTCGGCAGGCGCCCGGTCAACCGGCCGCATCCCTATTCGGGCTTTCTCCTGTCCTTCCAGCCATGCCGCCCGACCAGCCGCGGCGCCATCGAGATCCGGTCGCCAGACCCGGATGCGCCCCCGATGATCCTGCCGAATTACCTTTCCACCGACCAGGATATCGCCG
>JACCSN010000515.1 GCA_013812985.1 Hyphomicrobiales bacterium
GGCCTGCAGACGGTGCGCGACTGGGTGTTGCGCTTCAACGCCCACGGCCCGGACGGGCTGATCGGCGGCAGCGCTGCTTCAGCGGAGCAAGCCGGTCAGCCTCCAGGATCGCATCGATCACCGGCAAAAGCGCACCCAGCTTCGGCTTCTCAACCGGCTTCGTCCTGACATAGCCAGGCGGCAGGGAAAACCGGCACATCTTCGCAACCGTCTCGCGGCTCAGCCCGAAAATCCGCGCTGCCTCTCGCCGGCTGTTGCCATCAATGAACACAAAATGACGAACGGCGGCGTAGACTTCCACAACGAACATCCCAGCCAACCCCAAAAGGGGAAAGCCTAGCCAGTGGCCGGATTTTACTCCGCCCGCATCAGCATGGCGCCGACGCTCCAGTGGCCTGTTTTGTCACCGCCGTGCACACGCGCCAGCGGCGCTTGTGATACGCTGACCATTTCCTAGGATGGTGCTGCATGAAATGCTCAAGCTGCGGTGCGGAGGTATCGGAGGGCAGCAACTTCTGTAACCAGTGCGGCGCGGCGCTGCCGCCCCGGTGCCCGTCGTGTGGCCACGCGAACGCGCCAGGCGCGAAGTTCTGCTCCGAATGCGGCAGCAATCTAATCGTGGCCACCATACCCGGCTTGCTACGGCCGGCTCCCGCCGCAGTTCCCACGCCCGCGACAGTGGAACCATCCGCCGAGCGGCGGCAGCTCACGCTGATGTTTTGCGACCTCGTCGGTTCGACCGCGCTTGCCGCGCGCCTCGACCCGGAGGACCTGCGCGACATCATCGCCGCCTATCAGCGCCGCGTCGCCGAGACGGTCGCCCAGTTCGACGGCTTTGTCGCGAAATACATGGGCGACGGCGTGCTGGTGTACTTCGGCTACCCCCGGGCGCAAGAGGACGATCCCGAGCTGGCCGTGCGCGCCGGACTCGCGCTCGTAGACGCGGTCCGGCAGCTCCCCGCGACGGAGAGGGTCCAAGTCCGGGTTGGCATCGCCACAGGCTTGGTTGTCGTCGGCGATCTGATCGGCTCCGGCGAGGCGCAAGAGCGCGGTGTGGTGGGCGAGACACCGAACTTGGCGGCGCGCCTCCAAGCTTTGGCCGAGCCGAACGCGGTGATGATCGCGCACAGCACACGCCGGCTCCTCGGCGGTTTGTTCGAGTACGAGGACCTCGGCTCGACGGAGGTGAAGGGCTTTCCCGAGCCGGTGCGCGCGTGGCGTGTCATCGCCGTGAGCCCCCTGGGGAGCCGCTACGAGGCGCTCCGCTCGGGAGGTGTCGAGACGCCGCTCGTCGGCCGCGAGGAGGAGATCGAGTTGCTGCTTCGGCGGTGGCGGCGGGCGAAAGATGGCGAGGGGCAAGTCGTCCTGATTTCCGGCGAGCCGGGGATCGGCAAGTCCCGCCTCACCGCTGCCGTGCAGGAGCAGCTTCAGGCCGAGCCGCACGCGCGCCTGCGTTACTTCTGCACACCGCACCACCAGGACAGCGCTTTGCACCCTATCATCGCGCAGCTCGAACGGGCGGCCGATTTTGAGCGCAAGGACAAAGCGGGGACCCGGCTCGACAAGCTGGACGCACTGCTCGCCCCGACCATGCCGCCAGGTGAAGATGTTGCGCTCCTGGCAGACTTGCTGACGATCCCAACCGACGGCCGTTACCCAGCTTTGAGCCTGATTCCGCAGCGCAAGAAAGAAAGGACGTTCGAGGCCCTGCTGCGGCAACTCAGTATGCTGGCGCGAGAGCATCCGGTGCTCATGATCTTCGAGGATGTCCACTGGATCGACCCGACCTCGCGAGAACTGCTCGACCTAGTGGTCGAACGGACGCCCCAGTCCTCGGTGCTGCTGGTCATCACCTGTCGGCCCGAGTTCCAGCCGCCGTGGACAGGCCAAGCAGATGTGACGACGCTGACGCTCAGGCGGCTCAATCGGCGCGAGGGTGCCGCCCTGGTGCAGCGGGTCGCGGGCGGCAAGGAACTGCCCGGCGGGGTCTTAGCAGAAATCATCGAGCGCACCGATGGCGTGCCGCTTTTCGTCGAGGAGCTGACAAAGACGGTGCTCGACAGCGGCCTTCTGCGCGAGCGGGACGGTTGCTACGTGCTCGAGGGTCCGTTGCCACCTCTCGCCATTCCGGCCACTTTGCAAGCCTCGTTGATGGCGCGCCTTGACCGCCTCGCCGCGCTGAAGATCGTGGCCCAGACCGCTGCAGTAATCGGGCGGGAGTTTCTCCATGATCTGCTGGCTGTCGTGAACGATCTGCCCGCAGCCGACTTGCAAGGCGCCCTGGACCGGCTCGTCGAGGGCGGCTTGGTCTTCCGCCGAGGGACGCCGCCCGACGCGGTTTATTTTTTTAAACACGCGCTCGTGCGAGACGCAGTCTACGAGAGCTGCCTTAAGAGCCAACGTAAGCAGCTCCACGCCCGCATCGCGCAAGCTCTCGTCGACCAATCCACCTTTGCCGGAGCCGGCGAGCGAACCTCGCCGGAGATTATCGCGCAGCATTATCTTGCGGCCGAGGACCTGGCCAAGGCCTTGCCGCATGTTCTCGCGGCGGCGAGGGCCTTCACCGCTCGGTACGCCTACGTTGAGGCGCTCCGTTGGTTCGAGAAAGGCGCCGAGGTACTCCGGCAGCTGCCCACCGACGATGAGCAGCGTCAGCGGCTTGAACTCGACCTCTACCTCGATTGGACGCCGGTGCTGATGGCGTACCCGGGCTTCACGAGTCCGCAAACACTCGCGATCGCCGAGCACGCCGACGCGCTGTGCCAGCGGCTTGGCGAGACCGACCGCCTGATGCCCGTGCTCTTTGCGCAATTGAGCTACTACGGGGCGGGCGGGGGCAGTTTGGACCGGGCACTGGAGATCGCCACCCGCATCCAGCGCCACGGCGTAACGACCGGCGACCCCGTCGCTCTGCTGGTGGGCTATCGCACGCAGGGGTTCTGCTTTCTCTGGATGGGGCGGCTGAAAGAGGCGGAGGCCGCCCTGCGGAGCGCGCTCGAGCAGGCGCCCCGCGCTCCACCAGGATTAGCCGCGCGGTTCGGGCACGACCCGGAGACCACGGCCCTTGCGCTCCTCGGTTCGGTCGAACAGAGGCTCGGCCGGGTTCACCGGGGCGGTGAGACGCTGCAAGCCGCGTTGGTGAAGGCCGAGGGTCTCGGGCATCCGCTAACCTACGCCTACGTGGTGCGACACGCCTCAGTATCGGCCGCCGCGTTGAAGGATTATGCTCTTGTTGAGCGACTGGCCGGCCAGCTGACGGAAGTCTGCTCGAAATATGCGATTCGGCAGTGGGAACGACTCGGCCCCCTGATGCAGGCGTGGGCTGTGTTGCGAAGCGGAGCCGGCACATGCGAACCGTCGGCCCTTGAAGCCCTTCTCGATGAGCATCGGGACCGAGGCTTTAGACGCAATCTCCCCTTCTACCTGACGCTGGTAGCGGACGTGCTTCTCGACCACGACAGTCCGGCGAAGGTGAAAGCGATGATCGACGAGGCGGCCGCACTCGCACGGGAGATGAGCGAGACCTGGGCTGAACCGGAGTTGTTCGACCTGACCGCGCGTTTGCATGCCGCATACGGCGGGGACGCGCAGGGAGCCGAACGGGAGCGGCTGCTGATGCTGTCGCACAAAGCCGCGCAGCGGCAAGGGGCGAAGCTGGTAGAGCTGCGCGCCGCGATCAATCTCGCCCGGCTCTGGCACGACCAGGGCAAACGCAGTGAGGCGCGGGACCTTCTCGCGTCGGTCCACGGGTGGTTCAACGACGGCTTCGTCACGCCCGATCTAGACGAGGCCAGGGCGCTGTTTCCTAACTTATCTGAGTAAAAGCTTTGGCTCGCAACATGCAGGACGGGCTTCTAAGCATCTGGACTAGGCTCTCGCCCGTGTAGTCGGCGTCCTTACCGTCAACGAGGCTGACCGCCACCATCATTTGAGTTTCGCTGCTGGTTCAACGCGCGTTCCAGAACATCGATGCGCGCAGCTTGGCGGCACGAGGCGGGCGCTGGGGTAGACGGCCCAGACCGCAACTTCTTGCGGGAGGGCTGCATTGAGGCGCACCTCGAGCATCGAGACCGCTGAGCAAAGGAAATTCCTCACGGCGCAGGGTTGTGACGTTGTGACGAGGGTCAAGGCTACCTCTTCAGTCGCCGGTCAGCGGCGCCGCCTTACGGAGCTGCTGTCCGGTGCCTTAACAGAGAGAGATCGCCGGACCGGGGCCGCAACAATGCTTCGGCTAACGCCTAGGACCGCGGCGAGCCTCTCCAATGCAGCCAGCGAACGGCTTAAGCGCGAGCCTGCCCGGTATGCTTCCGCTCACATTCAGATGCCCTGAAGCCATCGTTCGAGAACCGGCATGATGCGGTCTGCGGGCTGGTAGCCCTGCGTGACGATGCCGTATTCGGCTCTATCGCCATACCCCGCCAGGAGTGTCGGGAAACCCGTGATGCCGGCGCGCTGGGCTATCGCAAAGTCGGCCCAGGTCTCCTGCTTTGCCTCGTGATCGCGATCGTCGTTGTTCGCCAATCACGCGTCAGCAGCACCGATATCCTCCGGCGGACGTTGACGTCG
>JACCSN010000533.1 GCA_013812985.1 Hyphomicrobiales bacterium
GCTTCAGCCTCAAGATCGACGTCCGCCGGCCGCTCGATTCCTACCCGATCGCGACGCAGCAGATGGTCGCCATCGCCCGCGCCGTGGGGTTCTCCTCCAAGCTCGTCATCATGGACGAGCCGACCTCCTCGCTCGACGATCGTGAAGTCGAGGTGCTGTTCGGCGTCATCCGGCAGTTGAAGGCCTCCGGCGTGTCCGTCGTTTTCGTCAGCCACAAGCTGGACGAGCTCTACGAGGTGTGCGACCGCGTGACGATCATGCGCGACGGGCGCACGGTGCGGGTGGCCGCCTTGAGCGAGGTAGGCAAGCTCGACCTCGTCGCCACCATGCTCGGGCGCGACCTGAAGACGGTGGCGCGGCAGGGGGCGACCGGCTTCGGCGAGAAGTCCACCGGCGCGCACGACGAAATCCTTCGCGTTTCCAACCTGGCGGCGCCGCCGCATGTCGACCATGTCGACTTCCGGGTCGGGGCCGGCGAGATCGTCGGCATGGCGGGCCTGCTCGGCTCCGGGCGCACGGAAAGCGTGCGCGTCGTCTTTGGCGCGGATCGCGCCAAATCCGGCGAGATCGCGCTGAACCGCGCCGGCTTCAGTCCGCGGCATCCGGCCGAAGCGATCGCCGCCGGCATCGGCTTCGTGACCGAGGACCGCAAGCTCGAAGGCATCGTGCCGGAGCTTTCCGTGCGCGAGAACCTGACCTTGGCGCTGCTGCCGCATTTGTCCAAGGCCGGGATCGTCGACGAGGCGAGGCAGCGGGAGGTCGTCGACAAATTCATCGCCCGCCTCGGCGTGCGCTGCGCCAGCCCCGAGCAGCCGATCCGCGAGCTTTCGGGCGGCAACCAGCAGAAGGTGCTGCTGGCCCGCTGGCTCTGCATGAATCCACGCCTCCTGATCCTCGACGAGCCGACCCGCGGCATCGATGTCGGCGCGAAGGCGGAAATCCAGTCGCTCATCCGCGAGCTCGCCGCGAACGGGCTCGGCGTCCTCATGGTCTCCTCCGAAGTGGAAGAGATCGTTGAAGGCTCCGACCGGGCCTATGTCATGCGGGACGGGCACACTGTCGCGGAGCTTTCAGGCGAGGGGCTCACGGAGCATGCCGTGCTGACCGCCATGGCGCATGGATCGGAAGCGGAACACCGGCGGCACGAGGCGGCGGTGTGATGAGAGGATGCACGGCTTCGGCGATGGATGCGGGGCAGCGGTGGACCAGGGCATCCGAGCCCGACCCCCTGCGAGCTAACGCGAGCACACACTTTGCGCGAGGGTTCCGGCCGCACGCGGCGCGCCTTCCCTCTCCCGTGGGGAGAGGGTGCCCGCGAAGCGGGCGGGTGAGGGCGTGCAGCGCCAGCGTCTTTGCTCAATCGGAACCGCCGCACCCCCTCATCCGGCTGCTCCGCAGCCACCTTCTCCCCCTGGGAGAAGGGGCGCCGATCTCGAAGATCGGCGATCCCGAGCCTCGTCGCCCTCAATTTGTCTGGCTGGCGCGCCCCTCCCCGGGATGTACGTTCACGTTAACTCTTGCGGGCAGGGGGATCGCATGTGACATTTCTCCTGCGGGCTTGTCACGCTCGCGCTTGACCCGAGTGTCCAGAAGCCGCGGATGCGCGGCGGCTCTGGGTCCTCGGGTCGAGCTTCGCTCGCCCGAGGATGACAGCGTTAAGGGCTGGCGGATTGTTCGGCTCCCCATAAGCGACAGCCCCACCCGCAAGGGGGACGTTACGGGTTACGCGGGAGCGCTCGATGGTTGAACACGCGCTGCACGGGCGCCGGGCGATCTCCTGGTCGTTCCTGACCCGCCACGGCGCGCTCATCGCGCTCTTTCTGCTGATCCTCTTCAACATCGCCTTCACGCCGAATTTCGTCTCCGTCCAGACCTTCTATGTGAACATGACGCAGGTCGCGGCGATCGTGATCGTCGCGGTTGGCATGACGCTGGTAATAGCGACGGGCGGCATCGACCTCTCGGTCGGATCGCTGATGGCGATCTCCGGCGCGCTCGCGCCGCTCATCTTCCTGGAGACGCTGGTCGACCTGCCTCACCCGATGATCGGCGTGGCGCTCGCCTTCGTTGTTCCCGTGCTGGTCGCCGGGGCCTTTGGCTGGTTCAATGGCTTCCTGATCACGCGGTATCAAATTCAGCCGATCGTCGCGACGCTGGTGCTCTTCATCGCCGGGCGGGGCATCGCCCAAGTGATGACCAACGGCAACCTGCAGGTCTTCCGCGTGCCGGAGTTCCAGTTCATCGGCCTGGGCCGGGTGTTCGGCTTGCCGTTCCAGCTGATCATCATGGCCGTCGTGGTGGCGATCGCCGCCTGGGTCATGCGGCGCACGCTCTTTGGCCGGCAAATCCTGGCGGTTGGCGGCAACGAACGAGCGGCGCGGCTCTCCGGCATCGGCGTAGCCAGGGTCAAGCGGCGCGTCTACATGATCAGCGGCCTTTGCGCCGGCATCGCCGGACTGATCGTCATCGCCATCAACTCGGCCTCCGACGCCAACCTGATCGGGCTCGGCATCGAGCTCGACGCCATCGCCGCGGTCGCGGTTGGCGGGACGCTGCTGGCCGGCGGCCGCGCCTCCATCACCGGCACGCTCGTCGGCGCGCTCATCATCCAGCTCGTTCGCTATACGCTCTTGGCCAATGGCGTGCCGGACGCGGCCGCGCTGGTCGTCAAGGCGGGGCTGATCATTCTGGCGGTCTGGGTGCAGCGGCAGGGCGGGGTGTCGCGGTGATCTCGCCGGTCCCGTCATCCCCGAGCGAGCGGAGCTCGACGCAAGGACCCACATTCACCTCGCTCCTGGGCCCTCGGGTCAAGCCGTACGGAATTCACACATCGTCGGTCGGAACCGCATCGCGAGGGGATGGCGCCGTCCGTCATTTCGCGATGGCGCTGCCCCTGGGCCATCGGGTCAAGCCCGATGGTGACAATCTCGTCGCGCGCACCCTTAATCGTCATCCTTGGCCAAGCGCAGCGAGAGCCGAGGACCCAGGGGCGCGGAACCGCTGCGTCCCAATCATGCGGCCGCAACACCGGTTTCGAGATGCCCGGAAAATGCTTCAACCTCTTAGGGCCAGCCCCGGGGGTGACCAGCATTGCAG
>JACCSN010000538.1 GCA_013812985.1 Hyphomicrobiales bacterium
GAACAGGGGCGCCGTTGTGGGAGAGGAGGCGGGGGGAGCACGTACTGTCCGCAGCGTTGACGATGGATGCGCCGCTGGACGGGATGCGCGTCAGTGCGCGTTATGTCCGCGCGACGCAAGCCTTAGATAACGAGGCGCGGCGTCACAAACAAGAACAATCCGTCAGAACGGCTGCACGATCACCAGGATAACGATTGCGATCATGAGCGCGGTCGGAACTTCATTGACGATGCGGAAAAACCGCGGCGAGCGCCGATTCTGCCCCGCCGCGAACGTTTTTACCCAACCGGCAAGGAGCCCGTGAAAGACGCTCAGTCCGATCACGCAGAGAAACTTGGCCCAGAACCATCCGGCGCTCCACGCCCCCGTGAGCCACACGAGCCAGAGCCCGAAAATCCAGGTTGCGAGCATCGCCGGTCCGGCGATCGCCTGCAACAGCCGCCGCTCCATGATCCGGAAGGTCTCCGATTTTTCGGAACCTTCCATGCTGCCGGCGTGATAAACCAGCAGCCGCGGCAGATAGAGCAGCGCCGCCATCCACGCGACGACGGAGATCACGTGGAACGCCTTCACCCACAGGATCATGGCGCCCCGCCGCGAACGCGCGCGACGAGCTCGCTCACATGCTCGACGGGTGTCTCAGGGACAATCCCGTGGCCGAGGTTGAAGATGTGCGGGCGCCCCCGCATGGCCGCGAGGATTGCGTCCACGCCGTCGCGCAACGCCCGTCCCCCGGCCACGAGCCGGAGCGGATCCAGATTGCCTTGCAGCGCAACCGGCTCCGCCACAAGCTCCCGGGCCGTCCTCATCGGCACAGTCCAGTCGACGGCGACGGCATCCGCTCCGACAACCTCCGCATATCGCCCCAGCCGAGCGCCGGCGCCTTTTGGAAACACGATGATCGGGGTCCGCGGGGCGGCCGCTCTGACGCGGCCCACCAGGTCAGCCATGGGCGCCACCGCCCAACGTTCGAAGCCTTCCTCGTCGAGGATTCCTGCCCAGCTGTCGAAGATCTTCACCACGTCGGCGCCGGCTTCGATCTGCGCGACAAGGTAGCGCGCCGATGCGTCGACCAGCGTCGCGACAAGCGCTCCGAGCCGGCTCGGATCATTCAAGGCAAGGCGCCGCGCGACCGCCTGATCCGCCGATCCCTGGCCGGCGATCATGTAGGTCGCGACCGTCCACGGCGCTCCACAAAATCCGATCAGCGCCTTGTCGGCGGCGAGCGCCGCGCGGACAAGCCGCACCGTCTCCAGGATGGGGGCGAGCCGTTTCATGAGCTGAGCCGGATCGAGGCCCGGCAAGCGGCCGCCGAGCGGCTCCAGGACGGGCCCACGTCCTTCCACGAACCGGACTTCCTGCCCGAGCGCATCCGGCACGACCAGGATGTCGGAGAACAGGATCGCGGCGTCGAGATCGAACCGCCGGATCGGCTGCATTGTCACCTCCGCCGCCAGCGCCGGCGTGTAGCACAGGTCCAGGAACGACCCGGCCCTCAGCCGCGTTGCACGGTATTCGGGGAGGTAGCGGCCCGCCTGCCGCATGATCCAGATCGGCGGCGGCTCCACGACCTCTCCAGAGAGAACCCGCATGAATTTTGATTGGCGCCTCACCTCACCAAAACCTTCCTTAAGAATCTCTTAATTCTGATTGTTGATTATGATGGTCGGTGGATTACGAGGACGATCTGTTTTCCACAAATCACTCTTGCCGTCCCACCTGGCGCATTCGCCCGCCCTGAGAACAGGGATAATGCGAAGAGCTTGGCTGTTATGCGGGGAAGATACGGTCATCTCAATAGGTTGCCGCATCCGAGCAGCGTCCTTCCTGCAAAGGAGCGGCTGTGGACGAAAACCTTCCTCACACGCAGTCCCGGCGCCGGCTGGCAGCCGTCCACAGCCCGGCTTGTTGTTGATCCTTTTCGCGGAACCGGTATGTCCAACTCCGCTTGGGCCGTCGAGCCCTCGGATATGCACAATCCTCAACAGGATGTCAGGCCTTGCCGACGCAGCGCTATTTCCATCTCCATCTGGTGTCGGACGCGACGGGCGAGACGCTCATCAATGTGGGACGGGCTGCGGCGGCTCAGTACAAGCACACCCATTCCATCGAGCACATCCATTCGCTCCTGCGCACCCAGGCGCTTGTCGAGCGGGCGCTTCGCGAGATCGAGCAGACGCCGGGAATCGTCCTCTACACGCTCGTGGATGCGAGCCTCGCCGCCACGCTGGAGAGCGGCTGCCGGAGCCTCGGGGTGCCTTGCGTCTCGGTCCTGGACCCTGTCCTCGCCGCCTTCCAGGCCTATCTCGGGACACGGTCCGCCGGCCGTGTCGGCGCGCAGCACGTCCTGGACGCCGATTATTTCCGCCGGATCGACGCCCTCAACTATTCGCTCGCCCATGATGACGGCCAGCATTTCGACGCGATCGACGATGCCGACGTGGTCCTTGTCGGCGTCAGCCGGACCTCCAAGACGCCGACGTCGATCTACCTCGCCAATCGCGGCATCAAGACCGCCAATCTGCCGCTGGTGCCAGGCGCGGCGATCCCGCCGGCCCTCTTGACGGCGACGAAGCCCCTCATCGTCGGGCTTGTCGCCAGCCCGGATAGGATCGTGCAGGTGCGCCAGCACAGGGTGCTGGCCATGAAATCGGATGAGATAACCGATTCCTATGTCGATCGTGGCATGGTCACGGAAGAGATCGCCTGGAGCCGCAAGCTATGCGCCCGCCAGGCTTGGCCGGTGATCGACGTGACAAGGCGTTCCATCGAGGAAACCGCGGCCGCGGTGCTGGCGCTTCTGGCGGCCCGGAAGCCCACATGACGATCATTCTGGCCTCCGCCAGCCGAGCCCGGCAAAAGCTGCTGGCCAATGCCGGCATTGGCTTCGAGGTCGTCCCGGCCGTTCTGGACGAGCGCGCCGCGGAAGAGCCGCTCGCCGAGGCCGGCGCGCCGCCCGAAGATATAGCAGTCGCGCTTGCCATGGCCAAAGCGACAAGCATCAGCGAGCACCATCCCTCCGACCTGGTCATCGGGGCTGACCAGGTTCTGGAGCTCGAAGGGAAGCGGCTGCACAAGCCGCGGGATATGGAAGCGGCGCGCCGCCAGCTGCTCAGCCTGTCCGGCGGCCGCCACTTCCTGCATTCGGCGGTGGCCTGCGCGCGCGGCGGGGAGATCGTCTGGAGCGATGTCGAGACGGCCAGCCTTGCGATGCGCCGGCTCGAACCGGCGTTCGTCGGCCGTTATCTCGCCCGGGTTGGACCCGAGGCCCTTGGCAGCGTCGGGGCTTACCAGCTTGAAGGTTTGGGAATTCAGCTGTTTGACAAAATCGAGGGCGACTTTTTCGCCATCCTGGGCCTGCCGCTGCTGCCGCTGCTGAAGTTCCTGCGCGCTGAAGGACTGCTGGAGTGATCGAGTCAGGCTTCCCCGCCCCAGGTGAGAATGCGTGCGGATCATCGGCCTGACCGGATCGATCGGCATGGGCAAGAGCACGACCGCGTCCATGTTCCGGGCGCGGGGGATTGCCGTGCATGACGCCGACGCCGCCGTTCATAGGCTCTATGCCGGGCCGGCCGTCGCTCTGGTGGAAGCCTTGTTCCCGGGCGTCGCCGCCGGCGGCCTCATCGACCGGCGCCGGCTCGCCGCGCGTCTGTCGGATGAGCCGGAAGGCCTCGCGAAGCTCGAAGCGATCGTTCATCCCCTGGTCAGGGAGAGCGAGGCGGCCTTCGTTGACCGCGGCAGGATCAAGGGCACCCGGTTGGTGGTGCTCGACGTGCCGCTCCTGTTCGAAACCGGTGGATCGGAGCGCGCCGATGCGGTCGTCGTGGTCAGCGCCGACCCGGAGACGCAGCGCTCCCGCGTGCTTGCCCGCGCCGGCATGACTGAAGCGAAATTCCTGACGCTTTTGGCTCGCCAGCTCCCTGATCGCGAGAAGCGCAGGCGGGCTCATTTTCTGGTGAATACAGGTTTCGGCCTGGCCGCGGCCGCGCGTCAGGTCGATGCGATCCTGCGGGCTCTTGCCTTCACCGCCTGAGTTTTCCGTGCGCTTCGGACGCGGGCGGCTTGCATCGTCCGGCATTCTGAATCACACCTCTGCCGATGCGCGAAATCGTCGTCGATACGGAGACAACGGGGCTGGAGTGCCTCAAGGGCGACCGGCTGATCGAGATCGGCTGCGTCGAACTCCTGAACCACATCCCGACGGGGCGGACGTTTCACGCCTACATCAATCCGCGCCGGGCGGTGTCCGTCGATGCGCTTCATGTCCACGGCCTCACCGACGAATTCCTGCGGGCGCACCCCTGTTTCGAGGAGCACGTCGACGCCTTCGCCGATTTCGTCGGCGACAGCATCCTGATTGCTCACAACGCGGCTTTCGACCGCGGCTTCATCAATATGGAGCTGGGGCTTTGCCGTCGCTTGGTCTTCGAGGAGCACCGGTTCCTCGACACGCTGCTCCTGGCGCGCCGCCGCCACCCGAACGGCCCGAACAGCCTGGACGCCCTTTGCGGTCGGTATGGGATCGACAATTCCGCCCGCGCCAAGCATGGCGCGCTCCTGGACGCGGAGATTCTGGCGGAGGTGTATCTGGAGCTGCTCGGCGGCCGCCAGTCAAGCCTGGCGCTGAACTCCGCGATCCGCTCGACCGGATTCGCTGCGCAGGCCCGGCCTATTCCTGCCCGCGGCCGGCTGCTTGCCCATCGTGTCACGGCCGAGGATCAGCGCGCTCACGCGGAGTTCATCGGCAAGCTTCCAGCCGAGCCGCTTTGGGCCCGCTATTCCTATCGCGGTCAGGCGCATCCGCCTGCCTGACTCGATCAAGCTCTAACTCGGAGTAGCCGCCGCGGCCTGCTGCACGTTCAACTCGGCGATCCGCTGCCGATAGAGCGCGGCGAAATCGACCGGATCGATCATGAGCGGCGGAAAGCCGCCCTGGCGCGTGGCGTCGGCGATGATCTGCCGGGCGAAGGGAAACAGGAGACGCGGGCATTCGATCAGCAGCAGCGGGTGGATATGTTCCTGGGGAACGTTGCGGATCTGGAACAACCCGGCGTAGTTCACCTCGGCGATGAAGAGGGTCTCCTCTCCGCGAGCTGCCTTGGCCTCGAGCTTGAGCTCGATCTCGAATTCGCTTTCGGATTGCGGTCTTGCGCTGACATTGACGTTCACGTCGAGCTTCGGCGCCTTGTCGCTCGGGCGCAGCGAACGGGGCGCGCCCGGGTTCTCGAACGATAGATCCTTGATGTATTGACCGAGCACGTGGATGCCGGGTTGCTGACCCTGAGATGTCGCGGGCTCCGTTCCCCCGCCATTGCTGCTCGTATCCGACATGACCCTTGCCTTTCTGCTCGGGCGCTCGCCTAGCACAGCCGCAGGGCGACAACAATGCGAGCCTATTCCTGATGGCCGGGATCGCGCCGCCAGGGGCTTCCAGATCGATCTGTCGTCGCGTAATCGCCGCGTTGCAGATCGAGCGTAACCTCTGGAACCCGTCGAAATGCGCCGCGCTGGGCAGCCTTCCGCTCGGCGGCTCGCGCAACCCTGGTCCAGATTGCCCGCCTCACGGCCGGGGTGAAGAGAACGAGCCCCGCCACGTCGCTGAGAAAGCCGGGCAGGATCAGGAACAGTGCCGCCAGGGCAAGCACCGCCCCGTCGACAAGCGGTCGCGCAGGTTGTCGGCGCGCCGCGATCTCCGCCTTGACCTGCCGCATGGTCGCCAGGCCATGCCGCCGCAACAGCGCTACCCCGCCAACCATGCCAAGCAGCGTGAGGGCCAGAGTCGCGAAGACCCCGATGGCTTGGCCGACAAGGATGAAGCCCGCGATCTCGGCGAACATGAAAACGAGAGCAAGAAGAAAGGTGGGCGCGCGCATGGAAGCTCCTGTCCCGGCCATATGGTGCGCCCCGCCGAAACCGCAAAGCGACGGCCGCGCTGGACTTGGCTGGAAACGTGCTTACATTGCCTTTCAAAGACGGCGCGCGGCCGATCCCACGCGCGGAGCAGCTGTGAGCCGATTGCAGGCATGAGCGGGTTCTTCGACGTATATTCGATCATCTTCCTGGTTATTGCCGTTGTGATCTTCATGCGGCTCGGCAGCGTGCTTGGTCGCCGCACCGGCAACGAGCCGTCGCCCTATGACCCTCGCGTCAAGACGCCTCCCTCCGGCGCCCGCAACGATAACGTCGTATCGCTCCCGCCCCGTGAGCGCGGGCCTCTGCCGACGGCCGGTTCGCCGGACCTGGAGCCGATCGCCCGCTATTCGGCTCCGGGAACGCCGCTGCATGATTCACTGGTCGCGATCGCCAAGAATTCTTCCGGCTTCGATCTCGAGCACTTCGTCGCGGGATCGAAGGCGGCATACGAAATGATCGTGACCGCTTTCGCGGAAGGCGAGCGGCCGACATTGAAGAATCTGCTGGCGCCGGAGGTCTTCGAAGGCTTCGTGACGGCGATCGCCGAGCGGGAGGAGCGTCAGCAGCGCTCCGAACTCACATTTGTCGGCATCGAGGAAGCCAAGATCATGGCGGCGGAGCTCGATGGCCGCACCGCGCGGATCACCATCCGGTTCGTGTCCGAGCTGATCAGCTGTACGCGCGACAAGGACGGCAATGTCGTTGAGGGCGACCCGACGGACGTCCAGACGATCCGCGATGTTTGGACTTTCGCGCGCGATGTGGGCTCTCGCGATCCGAACTGGAAGCTTGTCTCGACCGAGACGGTTTGATCCGGCAGCCGGTTCGGCTGTCGTGAAGGCCGTGGTCCCGGACTCAAGCGTTGCGGGGGTTCCCGGGGAGACGGACGCACCGGCCCCTCTGCTTCGCCCGATCGCCTTCTCGGAAATTTCGGGATGGGACGATGACGATCACGCCGCTGCATTCCGTGCGTTCCGCGCTGGCTGCGTCAAGATTTTGGAGACGCCTTCCAAGACCCGCTCGCTCGGCGTGAGCGGGGCGGACCTGCAGGAGGCCGCTCGCCTGGCGATGCGAGTTCCTGACCTGATTGGCGAACGCTTGTCCAAGACGTTCTTCGAAAGCTGCTTCATCCCGCACCGGATTGAGGCTCCAGGTTTTGTCACCGGCTATTACGAGCCGGAGGTCGCAGCCAGCCGCACCTGCACGGATCGCTTCGTCGTCCCGCTCTACCGCCGCCCAAACGATCTGCTGGAGGTCACCGCCGCGGAGCAGCCGCCCGGTTGGGACCCCGAAATCCGGTTTGCCCGCGATACGGGCTCAGGACTGACGCCGTTCTTCGATCGCGCTGCTATTCAGGCTGGGGCGCTCGCCGGCCGCGGGCTTGAGATCGCCTGGCTTGAAGACCCGGTGGACGCGTTCTTCGTCCATGTCCAGGGGTCGGCGCGGCTTCGGCTGACTGACGGACAGGTCAGCCGGATAGCGTTCGACGGCAAGTCCGGTCACCTCTACACCTCGATCGGCCGCTTGGCCGTCGAGCGTGGCGTTCTCGCCCGTGAAAAGGCCCACAAGGACGGTCTTGAAACGTGGCTCAAGAGCCACCCGGAGGAAGGCGGCGCGCTCATGCGCGAGAACCGGTCCTTCATCTTCTTCCGCGAGACCGAGCTCGCCGACACGGATGGCCCGCTCGGAGCCGCTGGCGTTTCGCTCACCCCGGGACGCAGCCTCGCCGTCGACCGGACGCTCCACACATTTCATGCCCCGATCTGGGTGGATGCGCTTAGCGTTTCTGATCCGGATCGTGTTGGCCGAGGATTCCGCCGGCTAATGGTTGCCCAGGACACCGGCTCCGCGATCCTTGGGCCGGCGCGCGGCGACCTGTTCCTCGGTTCCGGCGGCGAGGCGGGCTCTCTCGCGGGGCGCGTCAGCGATCCCGCGACAATGACGCTGTTCGTGCCAGTGCGCTCCGGCGGCGCGGAATGACACGCCGCCTCTCGAGCGATGAGCGGCGATTATGGGACCTGCTTCGCCGCTCGATTCGACCGCTCCGCAGCTTGGCGGTGAAGGCGGAGGACGACAGCGCCGCTGCGGTAGGCGGCCTGTTGGCGGCGGGCAAGGAACACCGGCATTTTGCCCCGCCTCTGCCTCCAAAGCCCGCCGTGCTTTCCGAGCCGCCGCTGGTGACGTTGGATTCAAGGGCCAGACGTCGGCTGACGCGCGGGCTCGCGGAAGTTGATGCGCGGCTCGACCTCCACGGCATGCGCCAGGAGCGCGCCTTCGCGGCGCTCTTCGCGTTTCTGCGCAACGCCCAAGCGCACGGCGCGCGGGTGGTCCTGGTGATCACGGGCAAGGGGAAGGAAGGCGAGGAAGGACGCGGCGTCCTCCGCCACGCCGTGCCGGCTTGGATGGCTCGGCCCGAGTTTCGCGAGCTGGTGGTCGGCTTTGAGGAAGCAAGCCGCCGCCATGGCGGCGCCGGCGCCCTTTATGTCCGCCTCAGGCGGAGGCGAAGCGATCGCGGAGTCGCGGGTTCCTAGCTTGCGTAGCGGCTGGCGTCCGGTCCGTAATAACCGACATAACGGGCGTTGATCGAGGCGACGGGCATGATGATGCAGACATCAGTCGTGCCGAACTGGTAATCCACTACCGCGCCATCGCCCACGAAAGCCCCAACGCGGAGGTATCCCTTGATCAGGGGCGGCAAGGTCCGGAGCGCCGCCTTCATGTCGATGGCGGCGAGCGGCATCCGATCCATCTCGACCCGCCGACCTTCCAAAGCTGTCACCCGCCATTCGTTCGGCGCTCGCGCCGTGTGGTGCAGGAAGCTCAGCGGCAGAGCCAGCCGATCCGGATCCGTGCCTTCAAGGCTGGCGCAGCCGATCATGACGTCGATCCCGTGGATGAGCACATAGGCCCAGATCCCATGCCACAGAAGCTCGATGGTCCGCTTGTTCCGGTACGGCTCCAGGACGCAGGACCGTCCGAGCTCCAGGAAGCGGAGCTTCCGATGGCGCGCGACGAGGGGCTCGATCTCGAACTCGCCCGCCGAATAGAAACCTTGGTGCCGTTCGGCAACAGCCTGGCGGAGCAATCGGTAGGTTCCAACGATCTCGGGATGCTGGCGCAAGAGCGGGCGGCAGAGATTGGCGCGGTCGAGAACCAGGATGTGGTCGCAAATATTGTCGAAGGAATCCGCATCCCGACGCGTTTCGCGGGCGCGCATGTTCGGGATGGCGGCCATTTCCTCGTAGAAAATTCGATAGCGGAGCGCCTGGGCTCGCCGGATTTCGGCGGGCGAAGCCGCCAGGCGGACTTCCAGATTGCCCAGGCGGCCAAGCGACCCCATGCTTCGCCGCGCGCGCCATGACCCGCTCGGCGCGCCGCCGGAATGTTGCAGCCGGAACGCCGGCGTATCGCCCAGTGTCGGCGCGAAGCGCCGGACAAGCTGCCGCGGCGACAGACGGTTAAGCGCCTTCATTCCATCGGCCCCGCTCCCAGCGATCGATCCGCGAGCCCACCGCCCACCCGCCGATGCGCTCAAGCCCGGCGAGAACGCGAATCAAACCTCTTCCGAACCCAAGCCGTAGCTCCGGGAAGATTACGCCAATGCGACAGTGCGCGCTATGCGGCCGCGGCCAGCTCGGTTGGCATCGTGCGATAGCTGAGCGCCTCGGCGAGATGGATCCGCGCGACGGTCTCGGCGCCGTCCAGATCGGCCAGCGTCCGCGCCAGTTTCAGCACTCGGTGATATCCGCGGGCGGAGAGCCGCATGGCCTGCGCCGCATCCTCCAGCAGCTTCGCTCCGGCGCGCTCCGGCGCAGCGACCGCCTCGATGAGGTCCGGGCCGGCCTGCGCGTTGCAGCGGACCTTCGGAGCTCCGAGAGAAGCATATCGCTGCACCTGGATCGCGCGGGCCGCCGCCACCCGCAGCGCGACCTCGACGCTTGTTTCCGCGACCCCGGGCCGGATCAGGTCGGAAGCCGTAAGTGCGGGCACCTCGATGCGGATGTCGATGCGGTCCAGCAACGGGCCCGAAATGCGGGCCTGGTAGTCGGCCGCGCAGCGGGGCCCGCGCCGGCATGACCGCCCAGGCTCACCGGCGCCTCCGCAGCGGCAAGGGTTCATCGCGGCGACGAGCTGAATGCGGGAGGGGTAGGTGATCCGGTGATTGGCGCGGGCGACGCTCGTTTCGCCCGCCTCGAGCGGCTGCCGCAGCGAATCGAGCACCCCCGGCGCGAATTCCGGCAGCTCGTCCAGGAACAGCACGCCATTATGGGCAAGCGACACCTCGCCCGGCCTCGCGCGCGTGCCCCCGCCTACCAGCGCGGCCATCGTGGCGGAATGGTGCGGCGCCCGGAAGGGCCGGCGGTCCGACAGCCGCCC
Organism: Hyphomicrobiales bacterium; assembly: GCA_013812985.1. Next base: position 10,291 of record JACCSN010000538.1, read on the forward strand.
GTCCGTCAGCTCGCCGGCCACGGACGCGATCATGGAAATTTCCAGGAGCTCGCGCGGCGAGAGGGGCGGCAGGATCGAGGGGAGGCGGCTGGCCAGCATCGACTTGCCCGCTCCGGGCGGGCCGACCATCAGCATGTTGTGACCGCCCGCCGCGGCGATCTCCAGTGCACGCCGGGCGCTCTCCTGGCCTTTCACGTCCTTCATGTCGGGGAGATCGGCGCCGCCGGCGCGGATCGCGGCGACCGGCCTTTGAAGCACCTGCGTACCGCGAAAATGATTGGCGAGCGCGATCAGGCTATCGGGCGCGGTGACCGCCAGCGCCTCGCCCGCCCAGGCCGCTTCCGGGCCCGAGGCGCCCGGGCAAATCAGCCCGCGGCCGAGCGCGTTGGCGCCGATGGCGGCGGGCAGCACCCCGGCGACCGCCGTGATTCGCCCGTCGAGCGCCAGCTCGCCCAAGACAACGCTGTCGGCGACCGCGTCCGACGCGACCGCGCCCATGGCGACCATCAGCCCCAGCGCGATCGGCAGATCGTAATGACTGCCCTCCTTAGGCAGATCGGCGGGCGCGAGATTGACTGTGATCCGCTTCGGCGGCAGTGCGAGCCCTGACGCGTGCAGCGCGGCGTGCACCCGCTCTCGGCTTTCCGCGACGGCTTTGTCGGGCAGGCCGACAATGTTGAAGACCGGCTTCCCCGGCGTCATCAGAACCTGGACGTCGACCGGGATCGCGTCGATGCCTTGAAACGCCACCGTCGTAACGCGCGCAACCATCGGCACACCCCCCCGATGAAGACAGACTCTACTCTAGCGGCGCATTTTCGTGCGTCAAGAACATAAACGGAACAGAGAAAAGAGCGTTCCTGCACTCTATTCGGCTTGACGCTCCCTGTCGCGATCGACGGATCGGGATTCGCGGAAGCCGCCGCTTTTCCGCGCGCAATGCAAAGTATACGGTCGAGGTCAGCGGGGAGGCTCTGATGGGCGCTGGGTTCTTCAGTGTTTCAGTTCTGGTTCTGGCGGGTCTCATCGGCCCGCCCGAGACGACGTGGGACCTGTTTGAGGAGGAGGTCGGCCGCACGATCGCGGATGCGACGCTTGTCGCCGGCCTGCCGCATTCGGTCGCGGACCTGCCGGATGGGCGGCGTGCTTTCCGCTGGGAGCGTTGGTCGCTCAATCCGCGCGGCGGAATCCGTTGCACTTACACGCTTTTCGCCGAGCGGAAGGGCCGCCCCGAGAGCCTGGCCGCGTGGCGAATTGTGGAAATCGAGCCGCCGGCGCCGGGCTGTGGCCCGGTTCCGCCGAAGACGCTGCTCTAACGAGAGCGCACCCAGCCTCAACGAGCGACCTTGGCCTGAACCGCGTCCCAGAACAGCGCGGCGATATCGGCCCCGCCGAAGCGGCTGACTTCGCGGATGCCGGTCGGCGAGGTGACATTGATCTCGGTGAGGTAGTCGCCGATCACATCGATGCCGACGAAGACAAAGCCGCGCCGCTTTAGTTCCGGGCTGATCGTGGCGCAGATGAAGCGCTCGCGATCGGTGAGGCTGGTCGCCTCGGGCCGGCCCCCGACATGCATGTTCGAGCGCGACTCGCCTTCCGCCGGCACCCGGTTGATCGCGCCGACCGCCTCGCCGTCGATCAGGATGATGCGCTTGTCGCCCTTGCGGACCGCCGGCAGGTAGCGCTGGACCACATGCGGCTCGCGGAAGGCGGTCGCGAAGATCTCCAGGAGCGCGGCGAGGTTCTGGTCGCCCTCCGAAATGCGGAACACGCCGGCCCCGCCGTTGCCGTAAAGCGGCTTGATGATGATGTCGCCATGCTCCTTGCGGAACGAGCGGATCGCCTCGGCGTCGCGGGTGATGAGCGTCGGCGGCATCAGCTCCGGGAACATCGTTACGAAGAGCTTTTCGGGCGCGTTTCTCACTTCCGCCGGATCGTTCACGACGAGCGTCGCGGGATGGATGCGTTCCAAGAGGTGCGTCGTGGTGATGTAGGCCATGTCGAAGGGCGGGTCCTGGCGCAGGAGCACCACGTCCATGCCCGCCAGATCGGCGATCTCGGGGGCGCCCAGCGAGAAATGGTCGCCTTTCACGT
>JACCSN010000543.1 GCA_013812985.1 Hyphomicrobiales bacterium
GCGTCCGAAGCTCGCCCGTTAACCCGGACCGCGCATATTGGTTTCAACCGGCGGGGAAAAGACCCGAATCGTCGGCCCCCCGCCCTTGCCGTGCAATTCCGGTGGCTGCAAGGGAAGGGGAATCGCCGCCGCTGTGCTACGGGTCCGGCGTCTTGGACGGGACGAGGGGGCAATTTGCATGGCCGGAGCGGATCAAATCGAGACGGGCCAAGTCGGGCGCACGAATCTCCGCGTCACGAGGATCGGCTTCGGCACGTCGGGTCTCGGCGACATGCCGGAGACCTATGGCTACGGCGTCGGCGAGGAGGCGGCGATGGAGACTGTGCGGGCGATCCTTGCCGGGCCGGCCAACCTCCTCGACACATCGCGGAACTACGGGCTCGGGCGCAGCGAGGCGCGGATCGGCGCGGTCATCCGCGATGCGGGCGGCTTGCCCGAAGGTTTCGTCGTCTCCACCAAGCTCGACCGCGACGGCGAGACCGGCCGCTTCGACGCCGCCCGCGCCCGCCGCTCGCTGGAGGAGAGCCTCGCCGCCCTCGGCCTCGACCGCGTCGGCCTCCTGCATCTGCATGACCCGGAGCATGCGGCGTCGCTTTCCGAGATCACCGGCCCGAACGGAGCCATCGCCGAGCTGTTCCGCATGAAGGCGGAGGGCCTGGCGGAGGCCGTGGGGCTCGCCGCCGGCCGCGTCGACATCATGATGCCGCTGCTCTCCGACTGGGATTTCGACGCGCTCATCACGCACAACCGCTTCACGCTGATGAATCGCAACGCCGAGGAAATGATCGACCTGGCGCGCGCCAAGGGAACGGCGATCCTTAACGCCGCGCCCTATGCCGGCGGCGTGCTCGCCAAGGGCTCCGGTTCCTACCGGCGCTATGTCTACCAGAAAGCCTCCGACGCGATGCTCGACCCCGCCCGCCGCATCGAGGCGATCTGCGCCCGCCACAACATCCCGCCGGGCGCCGCGGCGCTGCAGTTTTCCATGCGCGACAAGCGGATCACTTCGACGATCTGCGGGGTGAGCAAGCCGGAGCGGGTGCGGCAGACGCTGGAATGGGCGGCGTGGGAGATTCCCGAGGCGGCGTGGGAGGAGCTGCTGGCGCTGCCTTTCGCCACGGACGATCCGGAGGCGACGCGGGAATACAAGCTGGGGTAGGGCAGGGGAGCGCCGCGCGGGACACCTTCTCCCCCTTGTGGGAGAAGGTGTCTGCGGAGCAGACGGATACGGGGTGGAAGGTCGAGCACTACCTTGGCAGGTTGTGCACCTGCTCTGGCAGAGGCGCCAATTGCGCAGGCGCGGTGGTGCACCCCCCTCATCCGCCACCTCCGGCGGCACCTTCTCCGACGAGGGAAGATGGTTCTCGCGCCATTTTTGGGCGCGCGTCATCAGTCCCGCGGCCGCATCGACCCGGGTCGTTCAAAGAGCGGCTGCCTCCTCTTCAGAAGGAGGGAGCGGGGCGCTGCTGAAACACCTCGCAAGTCAAGTATGTGGCGCTTCGGCAGCGCCCCGCGCGGCGTCTCAAAACCCCGACTCGTCCACGCTTCTCGCCGTCGGAGCCCTTCGCTCAAAGCTCGGGGCCCCTCGGGGGATACAGCCATCATACCGTGGCGGCGAGCTCCCTTGTGGAGCCCACGGGCGAACCCTTCCGGGGCTTAGCCGCGCCAGAATCTTCCGGAGACCCTGAAGCGGCGCCGCCCGCTCTTCCCACGAAACGCCGGTCGCGACGCGGTCCCTCGGTGAAGAGCGGTATTTTGGAGTGTAAGTGAGGTTGGGAGGGGCGGGAAGAGGTTTATTTTGTAAAGGATCGCGATACCCCCCTCTTCCCCTCGTGAGGAGAGGGCTGGGGTGAGGGGTGCGCCGACCGTGCCTATCCCCGCCGATATGCGTCAGGCACGGTGAGCTCGGCGCTACCCCGCCCCTAACCCCTCCCTACCCCTTCGACGGGCTCAGGATGTTGAGGGGAGGGGAACGCGCCTGGGCGTGCCAGCTTAGGGCGTTTGGCGGCGCAATCAGTTGACGGCGCTTGATCGCTCCCGCCTGATACGCTGCGAAACAGAAGCGGAGCAGCGATGACGCCGGGGGAGTTCGTCCGAAAGTGGAGCGACAGCGAGCTGCGCGAGCGGCAGGGGGCGCAGGAGCATTTCATCGACCTTTGCCGGCTCCTCGGCGAGCCGACGCCCGCCGAGGACGACCCGAAGGGCGAGCGCTACTGCTTCGAGCGCGGCGCGGCAAAGGTGGGCGGCGGCGACGGCTGGGCGGATGTCTGGCGCAAAGGCTGCTTCGGCTGGGAATACAAGGGCCAGCACAAGGACCTGAACGCAGCGCTTCGGCAGCTCCAGGCCTATGCCTTGAACCTGGAGAACCCGCCGCATCTGGTCGTCTCCGACATGCTGCGCATCATCGTCCACACCAACTGGACGAACACGGTTTCCGCCCGGCACGAATTCTCGCTCGACGATCTCCGGCACGGGGCAAGGCTGGAGGACCTGCGGGCCGTCTTCCAGGGTTCTGAACGGCTGAAGCCGGGGCTGAGCCCGCAGGAGATCACCGCCAGGGTGGCGGCGAAGTTCGGCGAGCTCGGCCGGCGCTTGCAGGAGCGCGGCCACGAACCCCGCGCGGTGGCGCATTTCCTCAACCGCATCGTCTTCTGCATGTTCGCCGAGGATTCCAGGCTCCTGCCCGACAAGCTCTTGAGCAAGCTCATCAAGGCCACGGCCAAGCGGCCGGACATCGCGACGGCGCAGCTCGGCGAGCTGTTCGGCAAGATGGGGACCGGCGGCTTCTTCGGCGCCGACGCCGTGCGCTGGTTCAACGGCGGCCTGTTCGAGGATGCGAGCGTGCTGCCGCTGACCGGGCCTGACCTCAAGCTGATCGCCGACACGGCGGACGAGCACGACTGGTCGGAGATCGACCCGGCGATCTTCGGCACCTTGTTCGAGCAGGCGCTGAAGGCGACGCGCGAGCGCCCGGCGCTCGGGGCGCATTACACCGACCGCGAAAAAATCCTGAAGATCGTCGAGCCGGTCATCACCAGGCCGCTCGCGGCGGAGTGGGACGAAACGCTCGTCCACATCCAGGACGCATTGGATGAGGCGGCGGCGGCGGAGGCGCGGCGGAAGGCCGTGCTGGAGGCGGCGGCGGAGGCGTTCAAGCTGGACGCGAGCGCGGCGAAATCGGGCGAGGCCAAGCGCCGCAAGGAGCTCACCGCCGCCCTGAAGGCGCACAGCGAGGCGCGGGCCAAGGCCAAGGCGCTGCTGGAGGGCTACCGCGACCGGCTGGCGACCTTCCGGGTGCTCGACCCGGCCTGCGGCTCCGGCAACTTCCTCTATGTGGCGCTGCACGCGCTGAAGGACCTGGAGCTGCGCGCCACCGTCGATGCGGGCCGGCTCGGGGTCGACAGCGAGCCGCAGCCGCGCGTCGGCCTCGCATGCGTCAAGGGCATCGAGATCGAGCCCTACGCGGCCGAGCTTGCCCGCGT
>JACCSN010000555.1 GCA_013812985.1 Hyphomicrobiales bacterium
GGTAGCGTTCAAGGTGAAAGCTTCGGCGCTGGGCGTCGAACACCGTTTCGTTGGCATCTAGTCTCAGCGGCTTGTTTCGTCTGAGCCAGTCCGCGTCGTTCATTCCTCACCAGCATTTCTCAACCGCCGCGAGGAGCGCTTACCCGATCCGGCTTGCGCCGTGCGGGATAAAGAGCGACAGGGGGCGGCCAATCTCGCGAAAGCATTCTGTCATCGATCGTGCGAGGGCAGCTGCCACCGCTCCCGATCGGAAGCGGCGATTCCGGCGCGCTGCTGCGTTCCGTCAAACTCGAAATATCGTGAAAAGATCGCTTCGGCCAGCCGTTTGCCGATATCCCCCGAGGCGACCAGCGGCCAATTCCCGACATCGTCAATGTCTATCATGCGCGGCCAGTTCGGCTTGAACGTGACGGGAAGCCGAGCAAGCCCGAGCGCGCATGCGACGGCCGCCCGATGCGTGCCCCCTTTGATCATGAAGCGGAGTTCGCTTCCGCGCTTCAGGAAATAGCCTGAAACGTCGCCGTAGATATCCGCGCGATATCCGTGCTTCCGGATGGATTTCTCCAGCGCGCGAACGCGGCGAGCCTCGGCGTCGATCTGGTCAGCCCCAGCCGGACCGTGGAACAAGGTGGTGCGCTTGTAAGTGGAGCCATCCGCGGCGATCCAGGGCAACCGGCCCGGCGGTAGCGTTGATCCCCGCTCGGTCTTGAGCGAGTTCAGGAAATAGAGTTCGGTCAAATCCCGCGGCTGAAAGCTTGAGTAGAACCACGTGAGAGCATCCTTACCCTCCGTCAAAGCAGCAACAAACGGATTCCATCCTGTTCCGAGCGAAAATGATCCCCGCATTCGCACAACGTCCGGATCGAGATGGAACCGCACGATCTTCCGGTCCGATCCCCAATACAGGGCGGGCTGGATATCGCGAACGTCCGAAACGGAAACCTCCCGGCCGACCGTGTGTCGCCGCCGATGGAGCATTCCCGCGCGCAGGATGAACGTGTTCTTGATGGGGTTCCAGACGTGCATACTTTCCCCGCTGGACGGCCGGGGCGCTGGACGCCCGGCGGCTTGCCGTGGTGAGAGGGCAGGACAGCTCCGGTGAGGCAGCCTGGGGCGAGGCACACCTGATCCCGCATGCGGCGCATGCGACAGAACTATGAAACCATGCTGACAAACGCAATCGACGCACATCAGGCCGAGTTGATCCATGCTCCCCTTCGTGCCGCCATGATCCACACGACCTCCTATGTCGGCCATCACGGCTGCACGCTTGTGTGCCGTCGGATCGGCGAGCTGGCGGCCGACAATGGAATCCAGATCGCCTCCTGGCTGCCGCTGCGATTCGACGAGATGCGGATCGACTGGACCCGCTACGATCTCCTGCTGGTCAATGGAGAAGGATCCCTCCACGGCGATCGCCCAGCCGCTCACCTGATCGCGAATCTAGCGCGTCTAGCCGAGCGGATCGGAAGGCCCGCCTACCTGATCAATTCGGTTTACGAGAACAACGGCCGGGGTGTCGCCGCCGGCGTCTCAAGGTATCGGCGAATTTACATGCGCGAGAGCCTGAGCCGGGATCGCGCCAGGGAGGCCGGCCTTTCAGCCGAAATCGTTCCGGACCTCAGTCTCACTTGGCGCCCGAGTTGCTTGCCGGCTCGAGGCGACGGGATCGTCGTCAACGATTCAACCCTGGGAGCAACGAGACATGAGTTGTTTGAACTCTCGCGTGAGATCGACGCTGCCTACATCACGATTAATGGGCGACCCCCGAGGTTGGTCGACTTCCCGGGCCGGAACATCGGCAGGCAGGCGAGATACGACCTGAAGCGCATTCTCGGTCGCCTCAGTCCTCCCGGCAGGCGTCGGTCGGCGGCGGTGAATGGAATTTCGGTCTTCGATGCGTTTGTGGAAAAGCTCGCAAGCGACGCCGCTGTTCTCGTCACCGGCCGCTTTCACGGCGTCTGCTTGGCGCTCGATCTCGAAATCCCGGTGCTTGCGCTCGCCTCCAACACACACAAGATACAGGGCCTCTGCGCCGACGTTGGAATTGAAAGCCGCTTGTTCGGCAGCGTTTCAGAGATTCGAAGGCTGCTGAAGGCATCCCACCTTCGCGACCTGCGCTATTCGCCGGACGAGTTGAAGCGGATTCGATCCTTCAGGCAAGCGGCGCTCGTGAGGGCACAAGCTATGTTCAAGTCCATTGCCGATGATGCAATCGGTCTGGGTCGTCGCCAGCACTAGCCCAGTTAGCCGAGCACTTTCGAGACCGCTCCCATGCACACAAAACTCCTCATCCTTGGCTCCGGCCCGGCCGGCTATACCGCCGCTATCTACGCCGCGCGCGCGCTCCTGGAGCCGGTCATGATCGCCGGGCTGCAGCAGGGCGGCCAGCTCACCATCACCACGGATGTGGAGAACTATCCTGGCTTCGCCGATGTGATCCAGGGTCCGTGGCTGATGGAGCAGATGCGCGCCCAGGCCGAGCATGTCGGCACGCGCATCGTAGCCGACACCGTGGTGGCGGCCGACCTCTCGCGGCGTCCCTTCCGGCTGAAGCTCGACGGTGGCG
>JACCSN010000556.1 GCA_013812985.1 Hyphomicrobiales bacterium
CGCGCGATCCGACGCACATCAGCCGGGACGATGGGCGAATCTGGCGGCAGCAGCGGAGTGATCGACGCCAGCTTCTCCTGCGAGCGGCGGCGCTCGGGCTGATCGCCGCGCCGCGTTCGGCATCGGCCCGCGGCGTCACCGGGCCGCCGGCGTCGGTTCGTCCGCCGATGCAAGCGGCGACGCCCGCGTTCAGCTATCCGATCGGTCGCGCGAACGAGATGCCCGGCGCGGGCTTCTCCCCGCGCCATGGGTTTGCGGTCGAGAACCTCTCGTATTTGCCCGGATACTGGCACGCCGGGGAAGATTGGTACGCCACGTCAGGCGATACCGCCGGCGCCGACGTCCTGGCCGTGGCGGCGGGGGAGGTCGTCTTTGCCGGGTCCGACTATCCGGGTCGGGTCGTCATCGTTCAGCACGCCGCCGACCTCTTCTCGATGTATGGCCACCTCGTCGTCGAGGTCCCGGTGAACGAAGGGGAGCGGGTGGCCCGTGGCGACCGCCTCGGCAGCGTGATGGTCCGCCCCGACGGCTATCCGAACCACCTCCACATCGAGCTCCGCACTTTTCTAACGACGCCGGAGGTCAATGGCGCGACCCCGCGCTATCCGTTCGCCTGCGGTCCCGATTGCCTGCCAGGGCCCGGCTATTGGCCGATCGAGGCACCCGAATCGCCAGCGGGCGTGGGCTGGCTCAACCCGACCCACGTCATCAATCGTCGCATCTACCCCGCTGGTGTGGTGCCGCCGGGCGCAGAAGTCGTCGCCACTGGCACGGTTGCGAGCGCGCCTATCTGGTCCGCGCCCGAGGGCACCGCCGGGGCGACTCGGCTGGGCGAGGTCTCGCTCGAATCTGGCGTTCGCTTTCCGCTGCGCGCCATCGACGCCGGTGCGGAAGCCCCGCCCGAGACGAGCGCCGACACCTATCACCTCTGGTACCGGATCGTCACGCCCGATGGCAACCTCGGCTGGGTCCAGGCCGCCATTCCCTCTTCGGCCGAGACTGGCTCCGACGGCCAGCCCGCGATCGTCGAGCTCACTCTGCTACCGGTCGTCTAATCGGGGCCGCGCACGGTTCAGGATTGGCCGATGATTGGTCACGCAGCTTGGCTGCGTTCGACGTTTTCAGCCGGACGAGCATGGACCAGCCTCGCCGTACGCCGATCGCTTCTACCCATGAGTGCCGTTTCTTGGGCGGCGAATGAGAAGGAGCACATCCCTGGTGTTGGATTGGCTGCGGCGGAGGATCGCTCCCGACCAGGTCGCCCAGGAGACGAGCCGAATAGCGTTGCCATCATCTCAGGTGGTGGAACCGAGAGACACGGAGGCTATCTCCTTTGACGTTGCGATGAGGAAGCTCACCGCCCGCCGCCGCGTCATCTTTTCCCAGGCTCACTCGTCCGCGGCTCGTCCCGGTCCCTCGGCCGCCGGTAGGGGCAGGTCTGCCAGAATCGCCGTCAGCTCCTGCTGGAACCACGGATGGAGGATCGCGTTTGGTGCCCGCTCGACCGGTCGCGTCCGGACCTCACCGGCGGCCGGCCGGAACAGCGTCAGCAGCATGGTGGTGCCTCGCGGCCGCGCTGGGGGAGTCGCCCGACCGGCCGCCAGATCTGCCTGGCTCGCGGAATCGCCTCGTAGGGACCGGTTTTGTCGGCACACCAAACCGGAAAACCCAGGGCTTCGGCAGTCTGGTCGGCCCGGTCGATCTCCCCCTTGTTCCGTCGCCAGTGGACCGGCGACCTTGACCACTCCCGATTTCCGCCGTCGATACACCAGGCCCGGTTCCGCTGCCAGCTGAGGCAGGTTTTCGAGCCGCCAATGGAGCCGCCTTTCCCAGCCATCCGCCGTTGAAACACTACGCTGGGGGCCAATACATCACGATCCAGCGTTCCGAGGCGCTCCGGCGTCAATCTTCGGGTTGACAACACCACTGATCCGCCTATTCTCGTCGTGGGAGCACTAACCTCGAATAGGATTCGTCGTCTGCCGCGCTACACTGGGCCGGGTTCGCTTGGTCCCGCCGCTGGCGCAGGGCCGCTGCCCTGCTGCCTCGTTGCCTGGTGGCTCTCGACGTGGCGGTTGCTCGCGGCCCAGCTCCGGCCGACTCGTCGCTAAGGAGGTTGCAAGATGCCGAAGCCTGACCCGCTTGTCGCCCGCCGGTCGTCCCTTGAACGGCGGGTATCGGGCCAGCCCGGACGGCTGTCCCGCCGGCGTCTCCTTAGTGGTGCCGTGGCCGGCGCCGGTCTGGCCGCGCTGGCGGGCGGCGGCAGCCGGACGTAGTCGGCCGCTCGGCAAGGAGCGACGCCGGCCGCGTTCGTCCCTGGCGCGGCCTTCGTCCCGCCGCGAGAATTGCGCAGCACGGACGGGCGATTGGACGTGGCGCTGCAGGCGCGGTTCGGGCCGGCGCGGATGGGGGAGCGCGACGTCACTACCTACACCTACGACGGAGAGGTGCCGGGGCCGACCC
>JACCSN010000933.1 GCA_013812985.1 Hyphomicrobiales bacterium
CCTGGTTGGCGCGGTTGAGTTGACCGGCATATTCGACCTGGTCGGCCGAAACGTCGGCGACATTGCCGTTCTTGCGAACGACGATCTCGTCCAAGGGGCGGTAATAGGCAGTGCCCTTCTTCACCAAGGCATACGCGAACGCCGGATAGGCTTCGAGGATCACGTCGGCCACGGCGATCGCCTCGCTGTAGCGGCGCGTGTTCAAAAGGTGCTCCAGCACCAGGGAGGCCATGACTGACAGGGCCTCCCGTCTCGACAGCGTCTTCATGTAAACGCCGTTGGCAATCGCCGTGTCGGTCATCGGCATTTCATTCCGATAGTGACTGTCTCGCGCGAAGCCGCCGTTGGTCGCCTCGAAATTGTAGGTCTGGCCGTCCGCGTCGTCGGTCCATTTGACGAAGACATGCAGCGGCGCGGTCGATAGCGTCACGTCGAGGCCGAGCCGCTCTCCCAGGATGAGGAAGAGCATCGGCATGGAGACGCAATTGCCCGTTCGGGTCGCGAGGTAGTTCGGGAGCAACCGGGAAGCGAAGTTCTGGCCATTTGAGTCGGCGAGATCGTACCGAAACGGCTGGTGATCGTTCCAATGACCGCCCTCGTAGATGAAGGCGCGGAGCGCCCGCATCTTTTCGACGCTTGTCGCGGCGGCGTCCGGCGGCAGCGTGGCGAGCATGCGGTTGATCGTGGCGACCATGCCGTCGATCTTCGCCAGAGCTGCCTCGGCGTCGGTCGAGGGATCGACGAATTTATCGATCGCCAGCTTGGCTTGGCCGAAATTCATGCGGCTTTCGGGCTCAGCCAGCCATGAGCGGACGAACGCGGCCGGGTCCGATGAAAGCGCGCGATCTACCGCGGAAGCCTGGCCAAGTTGCAGAAACAGCAGCAGGACAGCGGGGAACAACACACGCCGATAACTCATCGTGAATCGCCTTATGGTTGCGTTCACGACCTTCGTATTCTGATTCGCGCAAAGTGCGATAAGGCTCTGGTCGAGAGACAGGCGAAATCTTTGGATGAATGCCAGCGCTGTTCCGGAGTGAACTCGGCCGGATGGCAACGTCGAGGGACGCCTGAGAACGCCGCCTTCGCAGCGGCGAAGCTTCAACTTGCCGATCTTTTGAGCCGGATGTTTGTCGAGGACCGCCCGGCAGACGCGGAGACGTTTAACGGCCTAGGAAGCCCCGGCTGGTCAGGCGGGCAGAGAACGCGGTAACCGCCAGCACAAGCTGGCGGGCGGCCTGACAAACGCCACCCGCCGTTTTGCCTAGCCCAGATCGAAGTCGCCGCCGAAATCGGCGTCGTCGCCGGCGTCGAGGTCGGCGGTCTCGTCGTTCCCCGGATCGGAGCTGTCGGCGAGGCCGCCGGTATCGGCCTCGTCGCCGGAGAACATGCCGCCGAGCATGTTGCCGAGGAGGACGCCGCCGGCCACGCCCATCGCGGTCTGCGCGGCGCCAGCCAGGAAGCCGCCGCCGCGCGGCGCCGACCCCCACGGGCCGCCGGCGCTTTCCATCGATCTACCAGACCCCGAATTTCGCGGTTCCTGCCGTGACCTGCCGCCGCCGAAGATGCCCGAAAGCGGACCGCCGCGCGACGACCCTCCGGCGCCTTGCCGCTGCGTCTCCTCGATGCGATCCTGGGCGGCGGCGAGCGCCTGTTCCTGCACGATGATGGTTTGCGCCATGTAATAGGCGGCGCCGGGCTGGGCGGCCAGCTGCTCGCGAATGTAGCGCTCGGCTTCAGGATCGCGCGGACCCGACTGGCTCTCCACCTGGCTCAGCTTCTGAAACAGCTCTTCGATGGCTCGACGATCACGATCTTCCATGGCGCTGCTCCGTGGTTCAGGCATCCGAGCTGGCAATGACGAAGGCGCGCATCCGTTCCCGCTTCCGGCCGCACGGGATCAAGACGTGTGCCGCGCCTCCGCCCGAGAAACGCCTCGCAACCGTTTCCACGCCGGCGCCGCGATATGCTGCACGAAAGGGATGAGCGCGGCTCCGACAGCCAAGCCAAGGATGCCGAAGCCCAAGGCGCCGACGGTCCACTCGGCGGCCGCGGCGATGGGAGGCAGCGCGTGCCCGGCGGCCTCGGCCGCTGCCTCGACGGCATGCGCAAGCGCGGAAAACCCGTATTCCTCCAGGCCATGGACAATGATTCCGCCGCCCACCCAGATCATCGCGGCGGTGCCGACGACGCTGAGCGCCTTGAGGAAGAACGGCATCCCGTAGACGAGGCCGCGGCCAAAACCTTGCGTCACGGGGCGCAGGAGGCGGTCGGCCCCGGAGGGCGCCCCGCTCGGCGACATCGGCCTCAGCAGGCCCAACAGGCGCGATGCCGGGCGGTCATCGGCGGCGAGCGCGACGCCGGCGTCATCGGCCTTCACGATGAGGGCGACCGCTCCATAGACGAGCGCGGTGATGCCGATGCCGACCGTCGCGAGAATCACGGCCTGCAGCCAGAACGACGTGTCCGGGAGCGTCGCCAGGGTGATGGCCATGATCTCGGCGGAGAGGATGAAGTCGGTCTTGATGGCGCCGCTGACCTTCTCGTTCTCGAAGCCTTGGACGTCCTCGACCGCGACCCCGGCCACCGCCGCCTCATGCTGGTGGGCGCGGT
>JACCSN010000589.1 GCA_013812985.1 Hyphomicrobiales bacterium
TTCTCCGGCGAGGTGGCGCTCTACGAGAAGATCGCCGATATCCGGCGCCTCCATGGCTGCGCCATCCTGCTCGTCTCTCACGATCTTCACGTCGTCATGGCCGCTTCCGACCATGTCGTCTGCCTGAACGGCCATGTGTGCTGCGCCGGAATTCCGCGCGAGGTGGCAGAGGCGCCGGAATATCTCCGGCTGTTCGGGCCACGGGCGGCGAGCACGGTCGCCATCTACCGACATCATCACAACCACGTCCACGGCCTGCACGGGGAAGTGCTCGACGCCGGGCAATGTTCCTGCGGGAGGCAGCACGATCAATAGCGTCGGCCAGCCTCCGTCTCCTCAAGCAGCAGTCGCTGGACGAGGATGAGGGTCTTGGCGTCCTCGATCTCGCCCCGCCGCGCCATTCCAAATAGCTCCGGCAGGGCGACCTCGACCACCTCGATGTCCTCGCCCTCATGCGGATTGCCGCCGCCATCCTCCGTCTTGTCCGCGGCGGAGACCTCCGCGATGAAGAGGTGCATGCGCTCGGTGAGCGTCCCGGCCGACGGAACCACGCTGCCGATCTTTCGGAGCTTGCCGATCTTCAGGCCGATCTCCTCCTCCGCCTCCCGCCGCGCCGTTTGCTCCGGCGTCTCCCCCGGATCGATGATGCCGGCGCAAGCTTCAAGCAGATAGGGATCGGCGTTTGCGGCGATCAGCGGCGCCCGCCATTGCCGCACCAGGATCGCCAGCTGGCGCTCGCGGTCGATGGCGAGCACCACGCTCGCCTCCCCGTGCTCGATCACCTCGCGCTCATGGCGCCGGACCCGGCCCTTCAGGTCGGCCGCTTCGACCGTGACGATCTCCAATGTGTTCCAGCCCTTGAAGATCGGCCGGCGGGCCACGATGCGCGGCATGTCGGACGTCATGCGCCCGGGCTCCTCGGATGTTTCCGTCAAGCCCGGGGTCATCGCCGTGCGACGAACCGGCGTCAAGCCTGGCTCCGCTCAGGCCGCCACGGATTCATAGCCGCGGAAATTCGACTCGATGTGATTGGCCAGCGCATCGAACAGCGGCCCGATGGCGCCGGGGGCGCGGTGCAGCTCGATCCCGAACTGGCCGATGGGCGGTAGGCCGACCTCCTCGCCCAGGATCTTCAGGTCGCCTTGCACCGCGGAGCGCGGCAGCGGAGCGATGGCCAGGCCGGCCATGATCGCCGCGAGCTGACCGAGATAATGCCGGCTTGAATAGGCCACGCGATGGGGAATTCCGGCGCGGTCGAGCGAATCCAGCGCCATCCTGCGCCAGCAGCAGCCGACATGCGACAGCGCGAGCCGGAGCGGCCGCGATTCCTGCGCGCAGCCGTTTCGCAGGCCGGCCCAGACGAGCTGCTCCCGATGCACGACATTGCCGTGCGGCTGGCCATGGCCCGAGCTGACGAGGGCCACGTCCATCGAGCCGTCCTCCAGTTTCCGCAGCAGATCGCTGCTCGGCAGGCAGGACACGTCGACCTCGATGGTAGGGTGACTTGCCGCGAAGCGCGCCAGGATGTCGGGCAGGAACCGGCCGGCATAGTCGTCGGGGGTCCCTAGCCGGACGGTCCCCTCGATCTCCGGCGCGCGAAAACGCTGCAGCGCCTCTTGCGCCAGCTTGAGGATGCGCCGGCCATAGCCGACCAGCGCCTCCCCGTCCGGCGTCAGCACGACCGATCGCCCATCCTTGGCGAAGAGCGGCCGGCCGACCTGATCCTCGAGCTTCTTCATCTGCATGGAGACAGCTGACGGCGTGCGGTAGACGGCGCGCGCGGCGCGGTTGAAGCTGCCGGTATCGGCGATGGCCACGAGCGTGCGCAGAAGATCGAGATCGAGCCCGCCGCCGCTGCGGAGATCGAAGCCGGCCTCCGCCTCGGCGGGCTCGGGGTTCAGTGCAACGACGCTCATTTTCGCCTCGGCTGAATGTTCAGTTCTCCTGACCTGATAGATAAAATCAATTCGCTGGATTGAGCAATAGGGCCGCGTCATATATTTCGCATCGACTGATTGAGACAGCTGATCAGCCCCAAGACGTGAGGGTGAGCGCCGGGCATGCTTTTTCGGCGAACAAAGGAGAATTGCCATGCGTGAAGCAGCTTCATTCATCGCCAGCCAGAAAGCATCGGCCTCCGAGGGACTTCTGTCTGCGGCGACGCACATGGCCCGGACGGCGCTTCGCTCCTGGACCCAGCGCCGGAATCTGGTGAAGCTCGGCGACTTCGACGATCGCCAGCTCGCGGATATCGGCATCACCCGGGAGGATCTGGGCTGGGCGTTGAACCTGCCCTACTCCCACGACCCGAGCATGGCTTTGCAGGAGCGCGCCACGCTGCGCCGCGTACAGGGCTGGGGCGACTGAGCCACCGTTGCGAGGCTCTTAAGCGCGTGCGAGGTTTCACGCCTTTCCGGAAAGATGCTATCGGAACTCCTTAACAAGGAGTTTCGATGCGCACCGAGAACGCTCCCCTGATCAGGTTGGAAGATTACCGTCCGCCCGATTACCTGATCGACTCCGTCGATCTCGATATCAGCCTCGCTCCGGAAGCGGCCCGCATTGTCTCACGCCTGTCGCTGCGGCCTCGCGACGTCGCACAACTGCGCGTTCCACTGGTGCTCGACGGCGACGGTCTGGTGCTGAAAAGCGTCGCGCTGAATGGCGGCGCGCTTGCCAATGACGCCTATGCGGCCACTGCCGACCGCCTGACGCTGCATGCGCCCCCCGAAGAACCCTTTCAGCTTGAGATCGTCACCGAAGCGAACCCATCGGCGAACAGCGCCTTGATGGGGCTCTATCTTTCGAGCGGCATCTACACGACGCAATGCGAGGCCGAGGGCTTCCGCCGGATCACCTACTTCCTCGATCGACCGGATGTCTTGTCGGTCTACACAACGCGGATCGAGGCGCGCAAAAGCGAAGCGCCGATCCTGCTCGGCAACGGCAACCTGAGCGATTCCGGCGATATCGCGGGCTCGGATCGGCACTATGCCGTCTGGCGCGACCCGTTCCCGAAACCGTCCTACCTGTTCGCCATCGTCGGCGGGGCGCTGGCCAGCATTCACGACGTGTTCCAGACGCGCTCGGGGCGGAAGGTCGAGCTTGGCATCTATTGCGAGCCGGGCAAGGAAGAGCGCTGCCGATATGCTATGGACGCGCTAAAGCGCTCCATGCGCTGGGACGAGGAGCGGTTCGGCCTGGAATATGACCTCGACGTCTTCAATATCGTTGCCGTGTCGGACTTCAACATGGGCGCGATGGAAAACAAAGGCCTCAACATCTTCAACGACAAATACGTGCTGGTCGATGAGGAAACCGGAACCGATCACGATTACGCGCATGTCGAAGCGGTGATCGCGCACGAATATTTCCACAACTGGACGGGAAACAGGATCACCTGCCGCAACTGGTTCCAGCTTTGCCTGAAGGAGGGGCTGACGGTTTTCCGGGATCAGGAATTCTCCTCCGACATGCGCTCCCGCTCGGTAAAGCGCATCTCCGACGTGGCGGCGCTCCGGCAGCATCAATTCCCGGAGGATGCGGGTCCGCTCGCCCATCCGCCGCGGCCGACGAGCTACCGAGAGATCAACAACTTCTACACGGCCACGGTCTACGAGAAAGGCGCGGAGATCTGCCGCATGCTGGAGACGGTGCTCGGCCGCGACGGCTTTCGCGCCGGCATGGATCTCTACTTCCAGCGCCACGACGGCGACGCGGCGACGATCGAGAATTTCCTCGCCTGCTTCAGCGACGCCACCGGGAAGGACCTCGAGCAGTTCGCGCTCTGGTATCACCAGGCGGGCACGCCGACTGTCACCCTCGCCCATGTTTACGACCCGGAAGCGGAACGACTGAGACTTCGTCTCACGCAGGACTTGCCGGAGACGCCGGACCGGCTGCCGAAGCAGCCGATGCACATTCCCATCGCCTTCGGGCTTGTCGGGCCGGACGGCCAGGACCTGAGCTTCGCCGCCAGCGCCGGGGCCGAGGTGGCGGACGGCGTGATCCATCTCACGTCCGGCAGCGCCGAATTGGTGTTCGACGGCGTCAAGGCGCGCGCGGTGCCCTCCATTTTTCGCGGCTTCTCGGCGCCGGTTCACATCCAGTCCGACCTCAGTCCGGAGGATCGGCTCTTCCTGACCGGGCGCGATCCGGATCCGTTCAACCGGTGGGAGGCGGCGCAGGAGATTGCGCTCGGGATGCTGGCGAGCGCGACCGACGCGGTCCGCGCCGGGGGGAAACCGTCGTTCGACCCCCGATTCGCCGAGGAGCTCGCCCGGATCGCCGACAATGACGAGCTCGACCCGGCCTTCCGGGCGCTGGCATTGTCGCTGCCGAGCGAAACCGATATCGCCCAGGCGATCGGCCGCGACGTCGATCCCGACGCCATCCACGGCGCCCGTCGCGCGCTCTTAGCCGATCTTGGCGCGCGGATCGGCGATGTCGTCGCGGCGGCCGCCGGGCGCTCGGCTCAAGGGCAGCCCTACTCGCCGGACGCCGACAACGCCGGCCGCCGGGCGCTGACGCACGCCGCCTGGGGCCTTGGAGCCGCCGGCGGCCTGATGGATGGAAGCGAACTGATCCGGCTTTATTCCGCCGCGGAGAACCTGACGGATCGGATGGCCGCGCTGCGCCTGCTGGTCCATGACGGGCTTGCGGGGTCCGAAGAGGCGCTGCAAGCCTTCTTCGCGCGCTACAGCGACAATCCGCTGGTCCTCGATAAATGGTTCGCCGTTCAGGCGACCGTGCCGGAGCGCGACGCCTTGAAGCGCGTGGAGAGCCTCGGCAGGCACCCGAGCTTCTCGCTGAAGAACCCGAACCGCGTCTATGCCCTGATCCGATCCTTTGCGGCCGCCAACCCGGTCGGGTTCAATCGGCCGGACGGCGCCGGATATCGCTATATCGCGGGCATTATCGGCGAGCTTGACCCCCAGAACCCGTCCGTGGCCGCGCGTCTCGCCACGGCTTTCCGGTCCTTCCGCATGCTGGAGCCGATACGGCGCGGCCACGCCGAACAGGCGCTTCAAGAGCTGCGCGAGGCCGACAACCTGTCGCGAGACGTAAGCGATATCGTCATGCGGACGCTCGAGGGCTGAAAGGCCACACTGTGGCTGCAATGCGCACGAATTCTGTTGCGCAAGTGGACAGTCGGAGTCCGCTTGATACAAAGGAAGCTGATTCGGGAGGCGGCGCCCGACGGAACCAGGAGGCAGAGGATGGCGCGGCCGCGGGAGGCCATGGCGTCGGCTTTTCGACGTATCCCCGATCTTCAGCGCCTGAACCGTGCCGCGCTCGCCGGCCATGCCCGGCTCTTCGTCCATCCGGCCTATGCCCGGCTCGTCAACAGCGAGCCATACGTCAAGCGGCTGATTCCCCTGCTCATCATCCTGTTTGTCGTGGCGCTCGGCGCGATGCGGGGACTGGCGGTTTATCAGGCGCGAGCCGATATCCAGGAATCGGCCGAGACGCGGCTGTCGCTCGTCGCCAAAGCGGTGGAGAGCGACCTCGCCGAGGCGCCGGGACCGATCTCGCTCGCCGCCCCTTCGGAAGCCTTGCAGGGGATGCTGGAGAATGCGCTGCCGCCGCGCGCCACCGGGATGGGGCGCGCGATCCTGATTGTGGACCCCGAAGGTCGGATTCTCGCGGCCGCGCCGCGCCAGGACGAGCTCCAAGGTCGCTATCTCGATGAGATACTCGGGCCAGGCCAGCCGCTGACGATACTGGGCGAGCGCGCCGGCGTCCTGCCGCTCACCACCGTCTCGGGCGATGACGTGATCGCCACGGTCCACCACAGCGATGCGGGATGGGGCTCCATCGCCGTCGTCCAGCCCGAATTCGGCATCTTCGCGGATTGGCGGCAAACGGTCTCCAGGGAGGCGACTGTTTTCGTGGCGACCAGCATCGTCCTGGTGATCCTGGGCTTTGCCTACCATGCCCAGGCCGCGCGAGCCCAGGAAGCGGATGTCATCTATTCGGAAACCCAGAGCCGCTATCACATGGCGCTGCGGCGCGGCCATTCCGGCCTCTGGGAATGGGACCTCTCGCGCGGCGCGATCTTCTGGTCCCCATCCATGTTCGAGATCCTGGGGCTGGCCGCGCAGAGCCGGCTGGTGTCGGTCCGCGAGGTCGCCGAGCTCATGCATCCGGAGGATATGGATCTGGTCGAGCTGGCGAACGGGCTGGTGCGAGCCGGGACCGGGCAGGTCGACCGCGAATTCCGCATGCGTCACGCCGATGGGAGCTGGGTCTGGATCCGGGCGCGGGCGGAGGTGGTTTCGGATGCGGAGAACGCGCCGCATCTCGTCGGCATCGCCGTGGATGTGTCGGAGCAGAAGCGTCTGGCCGAGGCTTCCCGAACCGCCGACCTGCGCCTCCGGGACGCAATCGAGGCCATCTCGGAAGCTTTTGTCCTGTGGGATGCCGCCAATCGTCTGGTGATGTGCAACCGCAAGTATCAGCAGCTCTACCAGCTCGACGATGACATGGTGCGGCCGGGCACGGCCTATTCCGAGATCGCCCGAATCGGCCGGCTGCCGATCAGCACGAACAGCCTCAAGGCGCGGCAGGACGGCGCGGTTGGCGCCCGCTCGGTCGAGGCGCGCGTCGAGGACGGCCGCTGGCTGCAGATCAATGAGCGGCGGACCAAGGATGGCGGTTTCGTGTCGGTCGGAACCGACATCACCGCGCTCAAGCAGAATGAAGCGCAGCTCCTGGGGAGCGAGCGCGAGCTCACCGAAACGGTGGCCGATCTCCGGCGCTCCCGCCAGCAGCTTGAGAAGCAGGCGCAGCAGCTGGTGGAACTTGCCGAGAAATATGCGGTGGAGAAGGATAAGGCCGAGGACGCCAACCGTATCAAGTCGGAGTTCCTGGCCAATGTCTCGCACGAGCTCCGGACACCGCTGAACGCCATCATCGGATTTTCCGAGATGATGCTGTCGGGCGCCTTTGGACCGCTGGGAGACGAGAAATACGCTGAATATTCGCGCGATATCCAGGAAAGCGGCCACTTCCTGCTCCGCATCATCTCCGATATCCTCGACATGGCGAGGCTTGAAGCGGGCCGCATCGAGATCGACCGCGAGCCGCTTGATCTCGACCGGATCGTGGACGAGGCGGTGGAAGCGTATCGCCTGGAAGCCCAGCGCGCCGGCGTCGAGATTCTGAAGGACACGCAGCCTGGGCTGACGCTCCTCGCTGACCGCCAGGCGGTGTGCCAGGTCTTGTTCAACCTCGTCTCCAACGCTGTGAAGTTCACGCCGGAGGGCGGATTGATCCGCGTCCAGACAAGCCGCGGGCATGAGGGTGTGCTGCTCGTGATCGAGGATACCGGCATCGGCATCCCGACGCCGGCTCTCTCCAAGCTCGGCCGCCCATTCGAGCAGGTGCAGAGCCCGCTCACCCGCAACCACAAAGGCTCCGGGCTGGGACTGGCGATCTCACGCTCGCTGATCGCGCTTCACGGCGGCCAGATGGACATTGTCTCCAGGGAGGGGAACGGGACCAAGGTGAGCGTGCTGTTCCCGTCCCGACCGGGCACATCGCCCAAGAGCGCGGCGGCCTGAGCCCTCAGCCGACCGGCCGGCCGAGAACTGATTCCAGTGCCGACCTCGCCTCGCCCTGCAGGGCCGCGAGGTTTTCGGAAAGCGCCTCGAACGACACCGGCCGATCAGGATCCGGCGCGACCGCGGGGAGAGCGCTTCCGGCCACCGACGCGACGAGCCGCTTGAGCGCCTCGGGGGCGTGCGCCGGATCAAAAGGCTTGTCGTCGGCGATGCGGGCGATCTGCAGGATCGCGCCCTGCAACGCCGTCGCCTCGGCCAGGCGGTCTCCCTCGCGTTTCTCCATGAAGCCTGCATCCACGGCGCGCCGCAGCGTCTCCCGCGTGCTCTCGCCCGCGATCCGGCCCATGCCGGAGAGCACCAGGAACTGGGCGGCGAACTCGCAGTCGATGAGGCCGCCACGTGCGAGCTTTACGTCGAACGCGTTCGCGGCAGGCTTGTCGCGCTCGATCCGGCCGCGCATCTCGGCAATGTCCGAGGCCAAGGCTGACCTTTCGTGGGGCCGCGACACGATCCTGTCCAGCGCCGCCGAAACTTCCCCCACCAGCTCCGCGTCGCCGGCGATCGGCCGGCCGCGCGACATCGCCATGTGCTCCCAGGTCCAGGCGTCGTTCAGCTGGTAGTGCTCGAAGGCCTCGATATGGGTGGCGAGCGGCCCGGCTCGGCCGGACGGCCGCAGCCTGAGGTCCACCTGATACGCCACGCCTTCGGCGGTCGGAGCGGAAAGCGCGGCCACCAGCCTTTGCGTCAGGCGGGTATAATACTGGGAGGGAGAGAGCGGCCGCTTGCCGTCCGAAGATGCGGCATCCGCCTCGTGATCGTATATCACGATCAGATCGAGGTCTGACGCAACCGTCATCTCGCGGCTGCCCAAGCGCCCGAAGGCCAGGATCGCCGCCTTGCCTCCCGGCAATCTGCCGTGCTGGCGCTCGAACTCGGCGAGCGTGCGCTCGAAGAGCGCAGCAGTCACCGCTTCCGCCACGTCCGAGAAGCGCTTTCCGGCGTCGGTCGGACCGAAGGCGCCGCGGAGCAATCCGGCGGAAACGAGAAAACGCTGCTCGGCTGCGAAAAGCCGCGTCCGGTCGAGCCCATCCTCGAAGGTCTTGGCCTCCGCCAGGCTGCCGGCGAGCTGGTTTTCCACGCTCTCCTTGCCCCCCGCCGCGCCGAACGAAGCCGGGTCGATCAGCGCGTCGACGACATGCGGCCGGCGCGCGAAGGTTTCCGCCAGGCGGGGCGCGGCGCCGAGGATCGTGGCGAGCAGATCGAGGAGCTCGCGATTGTTGGTCAGGAGCGCGAAAAGCTGCGCGCCGGCCGGCAGCGCCTTGAGCAGGGCGTCAAAGGCGCGGAACACGGCGTCCGGATTGCCGCTCCTGGCGAAAGCGTCCAGCAAGGCCGGCGTGATCTCTGTCAGGCTCTCGCGCGCTGCCGAGGAGCGCATCGCCGCGAAGCGTCCGAAATGCCAGCCACGTATCGTGTGCGTGACATTCTGCGGCTCTTCGAAGCCGAGGCGGCGCAAGGTGTCGAGCGTATCGGGGTCGTCCTCACCGCCCGTGAAGACGAGGCTGCCCGCGCCCGCCGAGAGGTCGGGCGCTTCCTCGAACAGCTCGGAATACCGCCGCGCCACGGTTTCCAGCGTCCGCCGGATATCGGCCTCGAACATCTCCGAGTCCGCGTATCCAGTCAGCCGCGCGATCCTCGCGAGCTCGGTCCGATCCTGCGGCATCGTATGGGTCTGCTCGTCGCGCACCATTTGCAGCCGATGCTCGATTGTGCGCAGGAAGACATACGCGTCTTCCAGCTCCTTCTTGACGGCAGCGTCGATCCACCCTTTCTCCGCCAGCTTCTCCAGCATGGCGCAGGTCTCGCGCCCGCGCAGCCCGCGATCGCGCCCGCCGGCGATCAGCTGCTGGGTCTGGACGAAGAACTCGATCTCGCGGATGCCCCCCCGCCCGCGCTTGATGTCATGGCCAAGCACGCGGACCGAAGCATGGCCGCGATGCGCATGCACCTGCCGCTTGATGGAATGAATGTCGGCGATGGCCGCAAAGTCGAGATACTTGCGCCAGATGAACGGCGCGATCTCGGCGAGGAACGCCTCGCCCGTCGCGATGTCCCCGGCCGCCGCGCGCGCCTTGATCAGCGCGGCGCGCTCCCAGTTCTGCCCCATGCTTTCGTAATAGATGAGAGCGGCAGGGGCGGAGATCGCGACCGCCGTCGCCGCTGGGTCGGGCCTGAGGCGCAGATCGACGCGGAAGACGTAACCATCGGCGGTGCGTTCCTGCAGGAGCGTCACCAGCGTGCGGACGATGCGGACCCAGAAGGTCGACGGCTCGACGCCGGGCGCAAGGCCCGGAGCCTCCGGCTCGAACATCGCGATCAGATCGACATCGCTGGAGTAATTGAGTTCATGCGCGCCATGCTTGCCCAGAGCGAGGATGAACAATCCCCTTGCCTCGGCGCCGCCGACCCATTTTCCCGAGTGCTCGGCATCGGCAAGGGCGAAGCGGAGGGCTGCATTGATCGCCCCATCCGCGAAAGCCGTGAGGGCATCGGTCGCGACGCGCAGCGGGATGGCCCTCGCCAGATCGGCAAGGCCAAGGGTCAGCGCGACGTTCTGCTTGGCGCGGCGCAGCGCCTGCATGGCGTCCGCCCGCGTATCCCAGTTCCCCTGCGCAAGCTCGCTTATCTGGCGCTCAAGCCGTGTTTCCGGATCGATGTCCACAATGGCGGCAAGCCGCTCCGGATCCTTGCCGGCAAGGTCGAGCAGAAAAGGGCAGTCGCCGAGCGCGCTGCCCAGGAACGCCGCGACATCCGCATCGTCCAGAATATTCTCAAGGGCCTCCGCGCAGGATTTCCGCGCCGCGGCCTCGCGCAGCGTATGCAGGGCCGCCGGCGCATAGGGCGACGGCGGCAAAGCGGCGATCCGGCGGCCGAGCGGCTCAGAGGGCATGAACGGGCCCTGAAACTGGTATACGTAGAACGGCGAGGAGCCCCGGCTTGTTGTCGTCGAGGACGAGCGCGCCGCCATGCAGCCGCGCCACAGCCGAGACGAGGCTGAGGCCGAGACCCGCGCCGGGCTTGGACCGGCTCTCCTCCAGCCGGACGAAGCGCTCGGTAACCCGTTTGCGTTCACTCTCCGCCACGCCGCTGCCGTTATCCGCCACGCTGAGAACGACGCCGCCGCCGCCCTGCACGATCGAGATCATCACCCGCGGGGCCGCGCTCGCGTCCACGACATATTTGACGGCATTGTCCACGAGATTGGCCAACGCCTGGCTGATGAGTTCCCGGTTGCCATCAACCGTCACTGGCCCGTTTGTCACCAGATCCAACCTGACCCCCGCCTCCTCCGCCAGGGGCTCGTAGAGCTCGAACACGTCGCGGCCAACTTCCGAGGCGTCGAAGGCGCAGAATGCCGCGTCGGACGAACCGGCTTCCACCCTGGCGATCATGAGAAGCGCATTGAAGGTGCGGATCAGATGATCGGCCTCCTCGATCGTCGCCTGCAAGGCCTCGCGATACTCGGCCTCGCTCCTGTGCTGCGCCAGCGCCGCCTCGACCCTGTTGCGGATGCGGGTCAACGGCGTCTTCAAGTCATGCGCGATGTTGTCGGACACCTGCT
>JACCSN010000597.1 GCA_013812985.1 Hyphomicrobiales bacterium
CGGATCTTCTCCTCGGCCGAATACTGCTTGCGGGTCGCCCGGCGAATGGCCTTCACGACCTGCTCGGCCGGCGCTTTCACCGGCCCGGATTTCTGTCTCATCTTCGCTCCTCATGGCTACGATGAACCAGAAATCCTCCCTTCCTCGATACCCCCAATCTGTCTTATGAGTGCTGACGGCGGACAAGCCCGAGCTTTGGTTTTGCGGTTCGGCCTGAGAAACACTGCGATTTCCTGAAGGGGTTCGGAAAGGGAAACACGCCGGGCCAGTTTGAGACGAGCGTGCGCGAGCTGGCCACGGCAATGCGAGCCTCGAGGGCACCCTCTTCTTTCGGCCCCCGATCAAGCCGATTCAAGGTATTCGAGCCCGGCGGAGGGTGAGTAAAGGTGAAATGCTACATCTGAACCGAGATCTCATTGAAAGTCGAACTCCAAGCTCGATTCGACCGTCAGAGCTGGAGCTTACGGTCGTCGTGCCCACTCGCAACGAACACGACAACATACTTCCCCTGCTCGAGCGGCTTGAACGAGCGCTGGACGGTATTGAATGGGAGGTGGTGTTCGTCGATGACGACAGTCCGGACGGCACCGCAGACCTGATCCGCTCCATCTCACGTAAGAACCCCCGCGTAAGGTGCATTCAGCGCATTGGTCGCCGCGGCCTCTCATCGGCCTGTATCGAAGGCATTCTTTCCAGCGCGGCCCCGTTCGCAGCGGTCCTTGACGCCGACCTCCAGCACGATGAGCGACTCCTTCCGCGCATGCTCGAGGTCATCAAGGCCGATAATCTTGATGTCGTGGTGGGGAGCCGGTTCTGTGCGGGGGGGAGTCTCGGCGAATGGGCGAAGTCTCGCCGGAAGATCAGCAACCTCGCAAAAAGGCTCGCCCGCTTTCTCGTCCGCGACGAGCTTACCGACCCGATGAGCGGCTTCTTCGTGATCCGCCGGACTGCTTTTGTTAAATCCGTTCGTCGTCTCTCCGGTCGGGGGTTCAAAATCCTGCTGGACATCTTCGCCTCGTCTCCGGAGCCTCTCCGTTTCAAGGAACTGCCTTACCGCTTTCGCGAGCGGCACAGCGGCGAAAGCAAACTCGATACGATTGTCGCCCTCGAATACGTCAACCTTCTGCTGGACAAGACATTCGGCCGATTTGTGCCGGTCAGGTTCATCCTGTTTGCGCTCGTCGGCGGCAGTGGGGTGTTGGTGCACATGGCGGCGCTCGCGGCCGCCTTTACGATCCTGCCGTTCACTTCTGCGAAGCTCCTGGCCAGCATCGTCGCTATGACGAGCAACTTCGTGCTCAACAACTTGCTGACGTACCGGGACGTCCGCCTTAAAGGTGCGGCCCTCGTGCGCGGTCTTTTTACTTTCTATGTGATCTGCGGGATCGGCGCAGCCGCTGATGTCGGGGTTGCGTCCATTTTGTTTCATCAGCAAGGCGCCTCGTGGTGGCTGTCGGGCCTTGCCGGCGTTCTCGTGGGGTCCGTCTGGAACTACGGAATGGCGAACGTATTCACTTGGCGCGGCAGCAGAGCCTAGCCGAACGAACGTATGCTACGGCAGATAAGAGAGTCGAGCGGAAGCATCGTATTTGCTGGACTGATCATTTCGGCGTTGGCCTTACGACTGCTCGGCGCATATCTGTTTCCCAGCATCCATCATCCTGACGAGATCTTCCAGACTCTCGAGCCGGCGCATCGGCTGTGGACAGGGTGGGGAGTTGTGAGTTGGGAGTGGCGCGATGGAATCCGGTCGTGGCTGTTCCCGGGGTTCCTATTCCTCATGATGCATGCAGAGCTGATCATCCCGTCATGGGACGCGGTCTTACTAGGGATAGCGGGTGTTCTGTCTATTCTTTCCCTGTCCGTAGTTGTTATCGGCTTTCTTCTGGGTTTTCACTACCGAGGATTGGCGGGGGGCATATTGGCAGGGGTCGCATGTGCCGTCTGGCCCGATCTCGTATATTTCGCACCCAAGACGCTGACGGAAGTCGTCGCCGCCCACGTCATGCTCGTTGCGGCTTATCTCGCCCACATTGCAGTCCAGCGGCCGGAGCTTGCGTCTTCCCGCTACTTCGGACTCGTAGGGCTTGTCGTGGGAACAGCGTTTTGCTTCCGCTTTCACGTGTCATTGGCACTTCTTGCGATTGCCGTATGGGCCTGTCGCACCGACTGGCGAAGCCGGTGGGTGCCGCTCGTGTTGGGCGCGGCTGTACCCGTGGCTCTTTTGGCCCTGCTGGACTTCATCACTTGGGGATCGCCATTTCAATCAGTCTGGAAGAATATCTGGGTTAATCTGGTCGAGGGTCGAAGTCACATTTATGGAACTTCGCCGTGGCGCCGTGGTATTGGTATTTGGAAAAGGCGCTCGAGCGTTGGGGCTTGGCGGTAGTTCCCATTGCTGTTCTTTTCCTTCTGGGCAGCGGAACAGTCCCTTTGTTCGCTCTCTGTGCTTTATTAATTGTGCTGACCCACGTTCCTTTAGCCCACAAGGAAATTCGGTTTCTGTTTCCGGCAATTCCATTCATTGTGATTACGGCCGGTCTAGGAAGTGCCTCAGCTATTCAGCTGTTACAAGCTGCGCATAGGAAACTCGGTAGACCGCAACTCGCGTCTGCAGCTGTTGCGTGCTGGATTGGAGGAGCCGGCATCGTAGGTTTCCGCGCCGACTTTCGTGAGGACTGGACCCGCAGCAGCGAAGTGCTTCAGGCTATGCGCGCGGTGCGGGCGCAGCCTGATCTGTGCGGGCTTGGGCTCGTGGACATCCGCTGGTGGGCGACCGGAGGCTACACTCACCTGCACCGAGAGGTGCCTATGTATCTGCACTCCGGACCCGTCGATGGAGTACACCTGAAACCGGTCCACGAGACCCAGCGAGGCTTCAATTACGCCATTACGCAAGCGCAAAGCCCCATGCCTGATATTTTCGACGTGAAGCAATGCTGGGGAGCGGTTTGCTTCCGTAAACGGGAGGGCAGCTGTGCTGATCCCGGTTCGAACGAAGTCAATCGCGTTCTGCGAGACTCCGGGACCTGAGCAGAGTGCTCTGAGGAGCTGAGCGGCCCCTCCAGGCGATCTGTCTGGCCCTGGACACGGATGCCATGCAGCCCTCGCCGAAGGTTCACGCGGTGCGTTGGGGAGCTGCCATCTAGCAGTCTGAGGAAATCCC
Source organism: Hyphomicrobiales bacterium (assembly GCA_013812985.1). The sequence goes on from JACCSN010000597.1 coordinate 3,167, forward strand.
TGTCGGAGCGTGGCCTGTAGGGTGGTTTTGGTTCAGCGTCACGTCGTGACTGGTGTTGCTGCGCCGCTCGGGTTGGAAGCGGATCCAGCTCTTGGCCGAGCTCATGCAGCCGCCGCCAGGAGCTTCGGCAGGCGGACGAGGTCATAGGCGGCCATGGCGAGGGTGAACTGCCAGCCGACGCGGGCAAGACCCCGATGCTTCGTCCGGGCAAAGCCCGCCGCCGTCTTGGCCCAGCCGAAGGCTTCCTCGATGCGTTTGCGCACGATCTGGCTGGTTTTGTATCCGGGATGGCGGGTCGTGCGGCCATCGAAGGCCGAGCCCCTGGCCTTGGCGGCAACGTGCGGCGCGACATTCATCGATCGGAGCTCGTTGACGAAATCCTCGGCGTCGTAGCCCTTGTCGGCAGCGAGTGTGATGCGGCCCGGCCGGTCAGCGCGCGGCTCGATCATGGCGAGGGCGGCGGTTCGCTCGGCGTGGCCATCGGCGCGGGTGAGGCAGGCATCGACGACGAGCCCGCTCCTGTTCTCCATCAAAGCATGGCCCATGAAGCAAAGCTTCGCTTCCTGGCCGCCACTCTTGCGCAGCAGCCGGGCGTCGGGATCAGTCGTGCTGGCATTGGTCTCGTTGCTGCGCGTCTCGCCATGGAAGTCACGCTCGCCATTCCTGCCCGGCGCCGGAGGCTCGCCGGAGCCGTCCTTGGAGCGGAAGCTCTTCATTGACGCCCACGCCTCGACCAGCGTGCCGTCGACGCTGAAGTGCTCGCTCGACAGCAGACGCTTGACCCTGGCGTTCGACAGCACGGCAGCTAGGAACCGGCGGCGATGTCGCCGGCCAGCAGCCAGTCACGGTTCTTGCTGAACGTAGTCTGATCCCAGGCTGCGTCGTCGACCCCGAGGCCAACGAACCAGCGGAACAGAAGATCGAACTCCAGCCGCTCCATGATCTGCCGTTCCGAGCGGATGCCGTAGAAGGCTTGCAGAAGCAATGCCCGCAGCAGCCGCTCGGGCGGGATCGACGGCCGGCCAATCCTGGTCGCATAGACCGCATCGAACTCGGCGCCGAGATCGCCAAGCGCGGCGTTGACGAGTTCCCGGACCGGCCGCAGCGGGTGATCGGACCGCACCCGCGCTTCCAGGTCCACATAGGAGAACAATGACCCTGAACGCTAATCCGACCCACGCATTGCCGCCGACGATGGAATCGCTTCGTCATCGGTTGAATCACGCTTCACGCCTTCAGGCGAGCGACCTTTTTCCTCAGCCTGCTGGTTCTTCCGGACAGCAAACAAGGCGGCGATCCCGATCTGCGTTCGAAACTCAAGAAGTTCAGGCAAGAACCCTCGCAAATCAGGCGCATGATCGGCATTCAAAACAAGGAGGTAATTGAATTTCTTGTCCCAGTCCCTGAGATGCGCGAACGGCGAATCGATCCGGGCCTGTTCCAGTGTTTTGTAATCCTCCGGGAAGGGTGCGAATTCCCCGGCCCAACTGTCCTCGTAGGCTCTTCTCACCCTGAGGGGTTGCTGCGACTCGGCGGCGAAAACATGAGACCAAAACGCATGGCGGTCCAGCAACACAAACGCCGCAAGATGCATGTATTTTTCGACGACCCAAGGGATCCGTCTGCTCGTCACTGAAAGAGTACCGAAAGGACTGTCCTTTACGTCAGTCCAGACATGTGACAGTAGCACCCGGCTGCCGGGGGGGACGTCCGATATGACTTGGCGGACTGCTGCAACGTCCCTCTCCGACCGCAGCCAAACCAGCCCGATGAGCGATAGCTTCAGAACGAATATCGAAACCAATATCGTCGCCGCCGCTTTCCGGAGCGGTGTTGGCAGCCCGGCGGGAACTACCGAGATAAAGAGCATCAGCCCCAGCAGAACTGTTATCCGAGCGTCGATGAAGTATCCTCCCTTCCATCCGGTCGGGAGAATGAAATAAAGCGAGATAAGCGCCACGCTACAAATCGCTGCGCCAAGAGAGTAGCGGGCTTTCCGAAAGAGTGCGCAGATAAGAATGAAGGAAACAACTGACGCCATTAGAAAGGCGTCAACGAGCAGATTATAGCTCAGAAAGGGAAAGAATAGGTAGAATGATTTGTCTTGAATCGAGGCCCATACGGCTTCACCGGGCGTGACCCTCGCGGGTGAAATCCCGTACAGAAGAAGTGGGGGCGCGAGGACTACCAGGAGCGCGACGGCGCGGCGAAGCAAGAATCGAGCGCCCGCGTCCTCACTCCGGCGATAGCGCTTAAGAGCCTCCGCAATCTCGTAACTTCCAATCAACAGCGCAAAAAAGATAAACCCAAACATGTGAAAGAAGAAAACTGCTATCGAGGCCGCTGCGCTAAATGTGACGATCGTGATCGGAACGGTTTCCCTGTACCTAACCCACCCGGCAGCGCTCCAGAGAGCCGCCCCGAATGCAAGCTGGAAGTTTATGAACCCCATGAGAAAGAGGGTGTTGTATGCGGCTAGACCGGCCCCAAGCTGCCAGAACGACCTCTGCCTGAAATAGGCGACACTCAGAGCTATTGCGCCGGTCACGACCAAGATGAGGGAAAAAGCGACGGTGACGCGGCCAGCAGTGTGAACATCAAAGACCGTCATCAGAGCTGGGACGATCAGATCGATCGCGAGGTTTGGAATTATTCCCCAGCGGGGTCCAAACATGGCACTGAGAAACGGATCATCTCTACCGACCGCCAGCACGTATGCGCGCGCGAGATGGTTGGGGTAGTCCAAGAGGGGAGGTACTGCGACCAGGAATACAGGGATGACCAGTGCGACGAGCATTCCGGCTAGGCCGAACCACCACGTCCGGTCTGTGTCAGGGAGAGGCATGCACCCTCACGCTGAAGTACCGGGGCGGTTCCAGGCAATCACGGCAATAGTGGACCTCGGCCCAGATGCCGGGCCGGCAAGGGTAGGGCCGGACACGCCGCAAGAACGCCAGGGGAAATTCGATGAAGAATCCGCTTGCACGGATTTCGCAGGCCCCGTCTTCCCGCAGCCGCTCCTCCAGCTCTTCGAGCTTGAGGAAATGCTCCGACGTATCCTGATAGCCCGCGTATTCGATTCGGATAGGGGGCCGCAGCTCGTCGGATCCGGCCAGGCTCCAGTGCGTGGCCTGCGCGGCCACCAGACCGGCGGCGAGCGCGGCGACGGCACCGCGGCCGAGAGCGCGGATCCCGGTTTGGGGGGCGCACAGCCAGCGACCCGAGAGGACGCCGAATGACGCTGCCAGCAGCAGATTCGCCAGGATGTAATAGCGGGGCGCGGTCTGTTCGGTGAAGAGCGGAAAGACGGAGAAATAGGAAAGCGGCGCGAGCAGCAGGAGGCGTTCGGCGGGAAGCAGGCGAATCCGGGGGAACAAGCGGTTTGGCAGCACGGCCCAGGCGAATCCCACAAATGCGCACAGAAGCCACGCACCAGCCAATACGTACTGGGCGATCAGCGCCCAGAACGCGGGAGCTTGGTGCCCCATCCGCGCGACCGGCAGATGCCCCGCCACAGTTCCAAGCAGGACGGCCCCATGGTTCTCGAAGAAGAGCAGGTTCGCGGTGGCCAGCACGCCCGCGGCCAGCCCGCCTAGCAGGGCGCCGGGCAGACTCCACGAACGACCCGCTTCGGCCTTGAAAACGCGCGCCCGGGCGCATCTCGCCCTCGCCATCCACCGCCCCCCTTGGCTGATGCACGCGACACACGCCGCGCCAGCAGCGGGAAGAAGCAGCCAGATGGACAGATTCCAGAGGTGGCGAAAGCGCAGGTAATCCTGTTCGTCGATCTGCGGCTTGATGAGATAAGTCATCGCCGCCAGGCCAAGCCCCGCCGCCTGCAGCGCGAATAGCCTCAGGAAGGCGCGGCGAGGGGAAAGAGCAGCCAGCCACGCTGCCGCGGCCAGGAGCGACAGAGGCAGCGAGATGAAGATGAAATGGCTGGCAGTTCCCAGCGAGACGGCCAGGCAATACGCGAACGACCAGCCAAGCAGCGAGCCCTCGTGCGTCAGAATCCTGACGCTCGCCCCCAGGCAGAGCGCGGCCAGCAGCACCTGGAACGCAGCCACTTCCCAAGCCACGCGCGGAAAAAGAAGAAGCGCCAAGGACGCGTTGGCGGAGGCCAGGAAAACCGCCGCCCCCGGCAGTCCTGATGCGCACCGGATCGCGCAGGCTGCGAGCGCAACACCGGCCGCGTTGCAGACCAGGCCGGCTGCCCGAAGCGCGCCCGTGCTTGGCCCGGCGAGGGCGAAGACCCAGCTCACCACGGCCGCGTGCAGCCCGCCGGAGTAGTTGGTGATCCCATGAGGCGAGGCGATGTGGCCCAGCTCCAGCGCCCGAAGCGCGCTCAGCCCCACGAAAGCCTCGTCCCCATGCAGTCCAGGGAAGTCCGCGAACCGATACGCTATGGCCGCGACATAGGCGAGCCAGAGAAACAGGAGCGCAATGGGCATTTTTCCCCGCTCTTGCGATCCTGGCACGGCTTGTTGATTTGTCCAGCTAACAAAATCCCGGACCTGGGCGACGAGCCGCCAAGCCCAACAAGGCTGTCCGGCCACATGCCTCGTTGCTTGAGAAGGGGCCGGCCTCGGAGGTCTGTCCTGGCCCCATGGCGGGCTGCAAAGACTCTCGCCTGGGAAACGCCCGAACTGCGCGGCTTCAGTTTCCGCGGCGGGTTGCAGGTAATACCGGAATTCGCCGCTTTGCTGTTCGGGATCACGATCTACACCTCGGCTTTCATCGCCGAGATCGTGCGCGCCGGCATCATGAGCGTGCCGCACGGCCAGTATGAGGCGGGCCGCTCGCTCGGCCTTGACCGCAGGCTGCTCCTGCGCCTGGTAGTGATCCCGCAGGCGCTGCGGGTGATCATTCCTCCGCTCACCAGCCAGTATCTGAACCTGACGAAGAACACCTCGCTTGGATCGGCGATCGCCTATCCAGAACTGGTAGCGGTCTTCGCCGGAACGGTGCTGAACCAGACCGGCCAGGCCGTCGAGACGATCGGCATCACCATGGGCGTGTATCTGGCGCTGAGCCTGGCCATTGCCGGCGTGATGCGCCGCTACGAGCAGCGCCTGGCGCTCGCCAAGCGGTGAGGCCGATGCGCTCCGGTCGCCGAGTGGCCGAGCGGTTGCGCCAGGGGTTCTTCCGCAACCCCTTCGACGCCCTGCTGACGATGCTCATCGTTGCTGCCGCGGCCTATGTGCTGCCGGCGCCGCTCCGTTGGTTCGCCGTCGAAGCGACGTTCTTCGGCCCATCGCGCGGGGCCTTTTCGGGCGGCGGCGCCTGTTGGGCGTTCATCACCGCCAATCTCGGCCAGATCGTCTACGGTTTCTACCCTACGGACGAGCGCTGGCGTGTGGACCTGGTCGGGCTTATCACCGTGGTGGCGCTCGTCGTGTTCCCGCTGGTCGTCCGCCGGCGCCTCTCCGTGAGCATCGATCCCGCTCCACCACCAAACGGCATACCACCGTTTGCGGTTTGGTCATGGCGTGACTTCCGGCCCGGTTCAACGGACGTTTCATGTTGCAGGTGCGCAGGGGTTTTTCCCGCCTATAAAAAGGGAGGTCGGGGAGTGATCGAATCTCAACCGGACTTCAGGCGATTCTAGATTAGGGCAGGGGAGCCCAGCATCTCGATCCTTTCAGCCGGCATAG
>JACCSN010000638.1 GCA_013812985.1 Hyphomicrobiales bacterium
CGTATGAGGCGATCATGTCCGGGAGGGCTGGCGCGCTTTCCCGCTTGGAGGACGCTCCTGGAAGGTACTCACGGGCATCCCGTATCTCCTTGCGCTCACCGAAAAGCGACAGCGATAGCTTACTCAAGTCGTCATTCAGGGTGTCGAGCAGCAAGATCCGATCATCTCAATCACCCCGACCGCTGCGTTGATCACCTGCGGGCGCCAGTGAATGGTCGAACAGGAGCGCTTGATCGTCCTCGCCCAGCATGCGGAAGAATTGGCTCTATGCGATCTGCTTGGAAAGCGAGAAATATTCAAAAGAATTGTCGCGAACACGGCAGTGCTTGCAAATCTTCTTTAGAAACGCAGCGATCAGCCGTCGCGGGGATGGCGCCGGGAGGTGAGCTTTATCACGTCCTTGCTCCGCAGCATCTGGGCGAATCGCGTGTAGCCAACTGCCCTCGGTTGCAGCAGCGGACTCAGCTCCCGGCTGTGGATTTCCTCCGAAGTCTGATTTTCAAATGGGATCCCGCGCGCCTCCGATTCCCAGGCACTGAGGTTCAGCTTGATGGAGGTGCAGCCTACCATCGGCTGAACGAAATAGATGAAGCCGAGCGTTTCGGAGACGTAGATCGACCGGTTGAACTGATACGGAGACTTGAATGCGCCGATCAGCCGATCGACGATGTCGCTCCGGACGGCTTCGCCGCTGGGCGTGGGAACACGTTCTCCGGCAAGAGCCTGTCGGGCACACTCATACCGCGCCGATCCGCTTCGTCAACTCCGGCGGTCCAGGCGATCAGGCAGTCAATTGCCGATCAGGATCACCGTGCATCCAGTAGACTCAACAGGCGCTTAAGGGCTCATCTTCCGGTGCGGAGGCCTACCGCGCTTGATCAAGCAGGCGCTTGGCCTCCAGGAGATCGGCCAGCGCGGCGTCCAGCCTGCGCAGGCCCTCGGTCGGAATGCCGAACAAACCGGGCCGGGCCGGCGTCGAGCGCGCATGATCCGCCGCGGCGGGCATGGTCTCGCTCGGAGCCGAGCCGAAGGAGATGACGCCTCGATCGTCATCACGAAGCGGCTCCGGGACGGTATCGGGCGGTTCCGCGGCATCCGGATCCGTTTCCACGTCTCGCTCGGCCGCCGTCAGGGTCTGGATCGAGCCGGTCTGGCCCACCGCCGCCACGAACGCCACGCCTTTCTCCTTCAGGAGCCGCTGAACGCCGCGGATGGTGAAGCCCTCCGCGTAAAGCAGCAGGCGGATGCCGCGCAGGAGTTGGACGTCGTCGAGGCGATAATAGCGCCGGCCGCCGCCGCGCTTCATCGGCTTGATCTGATTGAATCGCGTTTCCCAGAAGCGCAGGACGTGCTGCGGAAGGTCAAGCTCCTCGGCAACCTCGCTGATCGTGCGGAATGCGTCAGGCGCCTTCATGGAAGCACCTCCGCCCTACTCAGCCGCGTCCGCATCCGCGACTTCGCGTTGAGCGAGGCCGTCGTTGATGCGTTGCTTCATGATGTTGCTGGGCTTGAAGACGGTGACCCGCCGCGGCGGGATCGGGACCTCGCGGCCGGTCTTCGGATTGCGACCGACCCGCAGACCCTTATCGCGCACCATGAATGACCCGAACGACGACAGCTTGACCGTCTCGCCGGAAACGATCGCCTCGCAGATCTCCGTGAGAACGGTCTCGACCATCGCCGCGGATTCCGTCCGGGACAAGCCCAGGCGTCTGTACACAGCCTCGGCCAGATCCGCCCGCGTTATCGTCTTTACCCCCATCGCAGCGCCGCCCGCACCGTGTCTTCGCATTCGTTTTCTTCGCCTCGCCAGCCTATGCGGGCGGTCAGTGCCGGTCAACACGGACGAAGCTACCAGCGGATCAGCGCCGACCCCCAGGTGAAGCCGCCGCCCATCGCTTCGATCATGACAAGATCGCCCTCGCCGATCCGGCGGTCCCGGACCGCCTCGTCCAGCGCCAACGGGATCGATGCGGCGGACGTGTTGCCGTGCCGCGCCACCGTCGACACGACCTTCTCCGGTGCGATCCCGAGCTTCCTGGCGCTCGCGTCGATGATGCGCTGATTGGCCTGGTGAGGCACGAACCAGTCGATGTCCTCCGGGCCGGTTCCAGTCGCCGCGAAAGCCGCCTCGATCACGTCGCCGATCATGCCGACGGCGTGCTTGAACACCTCGCGCCCCTCCATGCGGACATGGCCGACCGTGCCGGTGGACGCCGGACCGCCGTCGACGTAGAGCTTGTTCTTGTGCTGGCCGTCGGAGCGCAGATGCGAGGTGAGCACGCCGCGATCCGCGATGGTCCCGGACCCCTCCGCTGTTTCCAGCACGATCGCGCCGGCCCCATCGCCGAAGAGGACGCAAGTCGTCCGGTCGCTCCAGTCAAGGATGCGCGAGAAGGATTCGGCGCCGATCACCAAGGCGCGCCGGCCCTGGCCGGCCCGCATGAGCGCGTCCGCCGTCGATACGGCGAAGACGAATCCCGAGCAGACGGCCTGGAGATCGAACGCGGCGCCGCTTCGGTTGCCGAGATTGTGCTGCACGGCGACCGCCGTCGCCGGAAAGGTGTTGTCAGGCGTGGAGGTGGCGACCACGATGAGGTCGATGTCGTCTGCCTCCAGGCCCGCGGCGGCAAGCGCGCGTGTGGCCGCCGCGGTCGCCAGGTCGGAGGTCATCTCGCCCTCCGCCACGATATGGCGCTCCGAAATGCCCGTCCTCTGGACGATCCATTCGTCGGAGGTGTCGACCATAAGGGCAAGATCCTGGTTGGTCAGCACCTTGGCCGGGAGATAGCCGCCGGTTCCGCGCACGACGGAGCGGATCATGAGACTGCCGCCTTCACCCGATGGAGCGCGGCCGGAATGTCTCGCGACCCCAGCCCGCGATCAGTGGCGATCATGCGCACGAGGTCGTTCTTCGCCATGTCGCACGCGAGATCGATAGCACTCGCGAAACCTTCGGCGTCGGAACCGCCATGGCTCTTGATGACCATGCCGTTCAATCCAAGAAATACGCCGCCATTCGCTCGGCGAGGGTCCATTTTCTCCTTCAGCAGCTGGAAGGCGGAACGCGCGAAGAAATAGCCAAGCCGCGCGGTCCAGGTCCTCGACATGGCGGCGCGGAGATATTCCGCCAGCTGGCGAGCGGTTCCTTCCGCCGTCTTCAATGCGATGTTGCCGGCGAAACCTTCCGTGACCACCACGTCCACCGTTCCCTTGCCGAGGTCGTCACCCTCGACGAAACCCCTGTAGTCGAAGCCTGGATGATCCATCTCGCGCAAGATGCGCGCCGCTTCGCGCACCTCCTCGACCCCCTTGATCTCCTCGACCCCGATATTCAGGAGACCCACGGTCGGTCGCTCCAGATCGAAGATCGAGCGGGCCATAGCGGCGCCCATCACGGCGAAATCGACCAGCATCCTGGCGTCGGCGCCGATTGTCGCGCCGACATCCAAAACGATGCTTTCCCCTTTCAAGGTCGGCCAGATGGCCGCGATCGCCGGGCGTTCGATCCCCGGCAGCGGCTTCAGGCAGAACTTGGACATCGCCATCAGCGCGCCGGTGTTGCCGGCCGACAATGCGGCGCCTGCCTCGCCGTCACGCACGGCCTGCACGCAGCGCCACATCGATGATTTCCAGCGGCCTTTGCGGAGCGCCTGGCTCGGCTTGTCGTCCATCTGTACGGTGACGTCGCAATGGTGGAAGGCGGAAGCGTCCCGCACGCGCGGGCTCGCGTCCAGCACCGGGCGGACCGCCGCCTCGTCGCCGAATATCACGAAGCGCAGATCGGGACGCCGGTCCAGCGCGATCGCGGCGCCGCCGATCACCACCTCGGGGCCGGCGTCGCCGCCCATCGCATCGAGCGAAATCGTGATCGTCTGTGACATCGGCGCCGATGCTTTGCGCGGGAATCCGGAACATACGCACTCGGCTTCTCATGGCAAGCACGAAGGCATGGCGCGCTCATTCGTTCGTCTTGTTCAGCCTTGCAAGCGTTGCGAACGGCGACGGATCGGCTGCGGAATCGTCCTCCAGATGGCCGCTGAAATCGATCCCCGGCGCGCGCGGATAGGGATCGAGGCCAAGCGCGAGATGCTCGGCGACAATGATTCCGAGATCGATTCGGCCGTGGTGAAAGAGATCCGGGCCGTCAGGCTCGAATGCATCGATCAGCACCTCCCCGCCCCGCAAACCGGGTGGACCCGCTTCGGCCCGCATGAGCGTTAGGTCGATCGCCTCCGCCACCTCCTGGCTGAACGGTTCCAGCGTCACCACGCAATTCTGCACGACGGAGGCCTTCAGGGCGCCGCGCACCGCGAGAGATTGTCCGCCCACGGGGCGCACCTCCAGGTCCGCTTCAAGCGCCGCGACCTCCGGGATGCCGAGTGCGTCGGCCAGGCGCCGGCGCTCTTCCGCGTCAGCCTCGATGTGATAGCGCCTCCCCTCGCGCGGCACATCATTGGCGACAACCCGGAAGGAAAACGGATCAGGGTTCATGGCGTGACCTCTCGTCCAACGGCTCCGGGAACGGCGCTTCGCCGCGGCGCAACCGGTCGAGCTCGGCGTGCCGGAGCATCCGCACCGCCGTTCTCAGGTAAAGAGCCAAAGCTGGCGCGCGGCGATCGTCGGGGCTGTCCGGGAAGACGTTGCGCGCGATTGCGGCGACGAGCGCCTCCTCGCCTGACTTGAGCGCCGCGTGATAAGCGCTGATCCGGCCGCCGAAGGATCGATAAAGCGTCGTCATGCGCTTCGGGACGGTTACATCTCCGACGCCCATTTCGCGGAAGGCGCTGTCCATATCGGCCACGAAACTTTCGGAAACGAGACGGGCAAGCTCCGGATCGTCGCCGGGCTCGTGCATGAGCCTGTGCAGCACCGGGAACAGGTGCAGCGTGACCATCTCGAAGCGGCCCTGCAGCGTATCAGGCACCCCATAGGCGAGGTAGAGCACGGGGTTCCGCGCCGCGCCGACGCAGGCGCCGTAGAGCCGCGCGGCTGCCTGCCGCTCGACGCGTCGTCTGGAAGGAAACAAGGTCATCGCCGCCGTCTCAACCTCGCCATACACGGCGCGCAAGCCGAGCGCCATTGCAAAGGCCCGGCGACGCAGATAGCTAGCCGCGCTGGAGGAAGCTATGGACATCAAGCAATCCCGGGTCGGCGTCACGGCATTGACCTTTGTCGCGGGGCTGTCGCTCGCCGGCTGCATCGGGGAGAAGTTCCAGCGGGGCTATGTTCCCTCCGAGAACGCCTTGCAGCAGGTCACGGTCGGCGCCCCCAAGGAGCAGGTGCTGATTGCGCTCGGAACGCCGTCGACCACGGCCGATCTCGGCGGCGAGGTGTTCTACTACATCTCGCAAACGACCAGCCGACCGGTCCGCTTCATGAACAGCTCAGTGGTCGACCAGCGGGTTCTCGCCGTCTACTTCAACGAGAGCAAAGAGGTGACGCAGATCGCCAATTACGGCCTGCAGGACGGCGAGATTTTCGATTTTGTCTCGCGCACGACGCCGACCACCGGCAAGGATTTCTCGTTCCTCACCCAGCTCTTCGCGGCGGCCGGAAACTTTAGCGGCGCCTGAGCCGCGGACGCGGGGGAACGTGACCGTAGGCCTCAGATTCCGACCGTATTGCGCCACGTTTAAGTTGTCATCCCGGCTTGCCGCGTCAGCGGCAAGACCGGGACCCATAGTCACTGAAGCGACCCGACGAATGCATCAGCGTCGAAGCAGCTTTTTTTTGCGTCGGCGTTTATGGATCCCGGTCTCGGCCTTGCGGCCGAACCGGGATGACAGCCGATCCAAGGGAACAGGCTGTCATGACGCGGATAGCTTTCGCCCGCGAACATCAGCGCGCCAGCACGGCGAGGAGCAGCAGCGCCACGATATTGGTGATCTTGATCATCGGATTGACCGCCGGGCCGGCCGTGTCCTTGTAAGGGTCGCCGACGGTGTCCCCCGTCACGGCCGCCTTGTGGGCGTCCGAGCCCTTGCCGCCGTAATTGCCGTCCTCGATGAATTTCTTCGCATTGTCCCAGGCGCCGCCCCCCGCCGTCATGGAGAGGGCGACGAAGAGCCCGGTGACGATGACGCCAAGCAGCATGGCGCCGAGCGCCGAGAAGCCGGCAGTCTTGCCTTCCGCGCCGCCGCCGGCGATCAGGTAGATCGCGCCGAAGCAGAACAGCGGCGAGAGCACCGGAAGCAGCGACGGCACGATCATCTCGCGGATCGCCGCCCGTGTCAGGATGTCGACGGCGCGGCCATAATCCGGCTTGTC
>JACCSN010000663.1 GCA_013812985.1 Hyphomicrobiales bacterium
CCCGAAAGATGGTCGAAATCGAATTCGAGATCATCGAGCGCGACAGCGCCTGACCGAACTGCGGAGATGCATATAGGACCCGCAGCTTTGGAGCCCGTGCATCCTTCGACGGCTCGCCTTGACGCGCTCGGAATGACACCGTTACCATCGCTTCGAAGCGGGCGAGCAGGGCGGTTGTGGAGCAGGGGGAGGAACATGTCGCGCTGGTCACCGGCGCCGGCGGCGGGCTCGGGCGTGAAATAGCCGTCCAGCTTGCCCGGCGGGGCTGCCGGGTCGCGGCCCTCGACATAAATGCAATCGGGGCGGCCGAAACGGCTTCGCTGTGCGCGGAGGCAAGCAAGTTCGCCCTTCCGATCGTCGCCGACCTGACGGCCGCCGGCTCGTGCGAAGCTGTCGTCCAGCAGGTGAAGGCCAAGGGCGGCCGCTTCGACGTCCTCGTCAACAATGCCGGCTACGGCGCGATCGAACCGTTCCTCGACATGACCGAGGCGCTTTGGGAGCGGACGCTGGCGGTCAATGTGCGGGCTCTGGCGCTGCTCTCGGCCGCGGCCGGCCGGGTGATGCGCGACCAGCGGTCCGGCCGCATCGTCAACATCACGTCGCCAGCCTCCCGCATGGCCCTGCCGAACTACACCGCCTACGCGGCGAGCAAGGCCGGGGTCGATGCGATCACGCGGGCGGCGGCGGTGGCGCTCGCGCCCTTCGGCGTGCTGGTCAACAGCGTCGCGCCCGGCATGATGGACACGGAGATGCAGCGCTCCACCGAAGCCGACCTCGCCCGGCTGGAAGGGCGGAGCGATCTGGACGCCTTTCTGGCGGAACGGACGAAACGCGTCCCGCTCGGCCGCCGCGTCGGCTGCGAGGAGGTCGCCGCCGCCGTGGTCTGGCTGGCCCTCGACGCGCCCGATTACATCACGGCCGAACGGCTGAACATCAGCGGCGGCCTGGACAAGGATTGACGCAGGATGCGCGACAATCTCCGCGCCGGAGAGGCCGACCTCGCAGCCCTGCGGCTCCGGGCCACGAACATGCGCCGGCATATCCTCACGATGGCGCGCGGGCCGGGACAGGGCTATGTCGGCCAGGGGCTCGGCATCGCCGATGTTCTGGCCGCTCTCTACTTTCATGAGCTCCGTTACGATCCGCAGGATCTCGGCTGGCCCGACCGCGACCGCTTTCTCCTGTCGACGGGGCATTACTCGATCGCGCTCTGGGCGGCGTTGGCGGAGTGCGGTGTGCTGCCGCTTGCCGAGCTCGTCACCTACGGCGCCGACGACAGCCGGCTCGAAATGAGCACGCTCGACACGACGCCCGGCGTGGAGATCGTCGGCGGCTCGCTGGGGCACGGCTTGGGACAAGGGGTCGGAATGGTGCTCGGCCTGCGGCTCTCCCGATCGCCGGCGCGCGTCTTCGTCGAGCTCTCCGACGGCGAGATGCAGGAGGGCTCGACCTGGGAGGCCGCCATGTCGGGCGCCAGCTTCGGCCTCGACAACCTAGTGGCGCTCATCGATTGCAACGGCATCCAGGCGGACGGGGCGATCGTCCTCGACATGGAGCCTGTGGCTGAGAAATGGCGGGCCTTCGGCTGGGATACGGACGAGATCGACGGCAACGACATGGCCGAGATCGTCCGCGCGCTCCAGCGGGCGCGGGGCGAGACCGGCCGGCCGAAGGCGATCGTGCTGCGGACGCTACCGGGCAAGGGGGTGCCGACGCTTGAACGCCGCGAGAAAGCGCATTTCGTGCGGGTCGATGCGCATGAATGGGACGACCTGACGGCCGAGCTTGAGCGCGAGGCGGAGATGGCCCAGTGACCACGTCCTTTATCGTGAGCACCGATGCGGCTCGGGTATTCTCCTCCTCTCCCGGGACGGGAGAGGCCGACTCGCGTAGCGAGCGGGTGAGGGTGGCGACGGTAGAGCGCTGCGCCGCGACCCTCACCCGGCTCCGAGCTTCGCTCGGGCTCCTCCTCTCCCGTCCCGGGAGAGGAGGATGCCCGCCTTCAGGCGCTCGTATTCCTGGCGGGCCGCGGCCATGATCAAGTCCGGCCGCACTCTGGCCATGGGCCAGGACGTAGAGATCGAGGGTGCTCGCGCAAGTGTCGAAGCGCCGTTTGGGCAGGCCCTTGCCGAATTGGCTCGGGAGCGGCCCGAAATCGTCGGCCTGACGGCCGATCTCGGCAAATACACCGACATCTTGCCCTTCCGCGACGCCTTCCCGGACCGCTTCTTCAACGTCGGGATGGCGGAGCAGAACCTCATTGCCGTCGCCGCCGGCCTCGCGCGCACGGGCCGCATTCCCTACGTCACGACCTACGGCGTCTTCGCGACGCGCCGCGCCTACGATTTCATCGCCGTCGCCTGCGCGCACAGCGCCGTCCCCGTCAAGATCTTCGCCGGGCTGCCTGGGCTGACAACCGGCTATGGCGGCACGCATCAGGCGATCGAGGATTTGGCGCTGATGCGGATGATCCCCGGCCTCGTCGTGATCGATCCCTGCGACGCCACGGAGATCGCGCAGGTGACGGAAGCCGTCGCCGAGCATCCGGGGCCGGCCTACGTCCGGCTCCTGCGCGGTAACGTCCCCGTCGTGCTCGACCCGGCGAGCTACCGCCTCGAGATCGGCAGGGCACAGCGCCTGCGCGAGGGAGGCGATGTCGGCATCATCTCCACCGGCTTCATGACCGAGCGGGCGCTCGCGGCCGCCGATGCGCTGGCCGGGCGCGGCGTCCATGTCTCGGTCCTGCACGCGCCGACGATCAAGCCGTTCGATTCGGACGCCGTGGCAGCCTTCGCCGGTTCCGTCGACAAGCTCGTCACGGCGGAGAACCATGTCGTCGCGGGTGGCCTTGCCAGCCTCTGCGCGGAGGCGCTCTTCGATGTGGGGATGCTGAAGCCGCTCCGCCGGATCGGCCTGCCCGACCGCTTCATCGAATGCGGGTCCGTCCCGCACCTGCAGGACCGCTATGGCCTGACGACCGACCGCATGATCGAAGCGATCGAAGCGCTCGCCTGACGGCGGCTGCGCCAACCCTGCTCGGAGCCTGGACCGTGCGCATCACCGCTTTGGAGACCTACACTGTCGGCGCCGGCTGGAAGAACTGGCTCTTCGTCCGCGTCCTGACCGACGCCGGCATCAACGGCCTTGGCGAAGGCACGCTGAACGGCTTCATCCGGACGACCGAAGCGGCGGTGCGCGAGCTGGAGCAGTTCGTCGTCGGCCAGGATCCGCGGCGCATCAACGCGCTGGCCAAGCGCATGCTCGACAGTGTGTCGCTCGATGGCGGGCACATCCACCGCACGGCGATCGCCGCCGTCGAGGTCGCCTGCTGGGACATCCTGGGCAAGTCGCTCGGCGCGCCGATCCATCAGCTGCTGGGCGGCCGCGTCCGCGACAGCGTGCTCGGCTACGCCAACGGCTGGTATCGGACCGAGCGCACGCCTGAAGCTTTCCTGGCCGCCGCCGGATCGGTCGTCGATCGCGGCTTCAAGGCCTTCAAGCTCGACCCGTTCGGGAACGCCCAGGGTTTCATTCGCGAGGACGAGCTGGAGCTCGCCTTTGAGATTCTCCGCACATTGCGCGGAAAACTCCCGCGCGACATCCTGATCCTTGTTGACGTGCATGCGCGCTTCACCGAAACCGAAGCGCTCCGCGCGGCGCGGAAAATGGCGCCGCTCGGCATCTACTGGTGGGAGGAGCCGACCACGCGCGACCGCCAGGAGGCGGTGCATTCGGTGGCCGCCGCGAGCCCCATCCCCGTCGCCACCGGCGAGATGTACGACACGGTCGGCCAGTTCTTCACGCTGGCCGAACGCGGCGGCGTCAACATTTTCCAGCCCGAGCCGATGTCGCTCGGCGGCATCGCCAACACGCTGGCGGTCGCCCACCTGGCGCTAGCCCACGGCAGCTACATCGCGCCGCATCAAAGCGGCGGGCCGGTCGCCACCGCGGTGTGCCTGCAGCTCGCGGCCTGCGTGCCGAATTTCCTGATCCAGGAGCACTTCGATCCGTTCAACGAGCCGTGGACGCAGGATCTCGTAAGCTGGCGGCCGGAGATCGATCCGGCGACCGGCCATCTGTCGCTGCCGGAGGCGCCCGGACTCGGCCTGGAGCTGAACACAGAGGTGGCGCTGGCGCACCCTTATGACCCACAGGCATTTCTCAACATTCACGAGGAGGGTTGGGAGCGGCGGCTGGGCAGCCACTCTCAGCCGAATGCGATGCTTGTGTCTTCCCCTAGATATTGATACCGTAAGACGTAAGTCGTCTTACAGGCGGATTATGTCTGACGCGCTCTCCCGAGTATCGAGCAAGTTTCAAACCGTGATTCCCAAGGAGGTCAGGCAAAGGTTGGCGCTCCGGACCGGGGATGTCTTGCGATTCCGCATGACGGACGAGGGGGCGATTTTACTCGATAAGCTCAGCCCTATCGCAGACGACCCGTTCGCCACTTTCACGGAGTGGGCCTCGGAAGAGGACGAACGGCTCTATGGTGACCTCTAACGCCACTCCGAACTCATGGGACGTAATCATCGTCCCGTTCCCCTACAGCGAACGCCTTGCCGAGAAGCGGCGGCCGGCGCTTGTGGTTTCAGGTGATAAGCTGCATCAAGACGGGTTCGTCTGGATCGTGATGATAACCGGGGCAGGCAAGCCGCCACGAAACGGCGACCTGATCATTGGCGACCTAGCATCCACCGGACTCCCCGGCGCGTCGATGGTTCGCACGTCTAAACTGGCGACGGTTGAGCCTGATCGTATCCTCAGACGGACCGGCAATCTCGCCAGCGGCGAACGCGCCAACGTAAGCAAAGCGATCCAAGATTTCCTGGCCGCCGGATAGCGTCCTGAATACGACCGTATCGATCCGGAGACCGTATCATGGAGGAAAAGCTGATCCGTCCTCTTCGTAGCGAGGCTGACTACGATGCTGCGCTTGATGGAATCGAACGCTATTTCGACGATGAGCCACTGCCAGGCACGACCGACGCCGACCGCTTCGATCTGCTCGCAATCATGATGCGCTCCATCAGTGGTAATCCACGATGCGAACATCGTGAGCGTCCCCGCTTTGCCACCTAAGAGCCTCCAGAAACGCACGAATGCGCCACATAGCCCTCATCCTGAGGTGCGGAGCGAAGCGGAGCCTCGAAGGACAAGGGCGCCTCCCGCGCGCGCTGGATGATCCTTCGAGGCTCGCCTTCGGCGAGCACCTCAGGATGAGGGTGTAGGTTTGCGGACTGACACTAACCCCTGAACGGCACGAGCGGCAGCCCCTTCGCATCCAGCCCCTCGATGGCGAACAGCCCGCCCGCCAGCGGCTGGCCCTTCAGCTGCTCCGGCGTGCGGCGGAGCGTGGCGCTGGTGACGTAGAGGACATCCAAGTCGGCGCCGCCGAACTCGCAGCAGGTCGGCAGGTCGGTGGGCAATTCGATCGTCCGCATCAGCTTGCCGTCGGGATCGTAGCGCAGCACCTTGCCCTTGAACGGGATCGTTACCCAGTAGCAACCCTCGGCGT
>JACCSN010000679.1 GCA_013812985.1 Hyphomicrobiales bacterium
GCGCGGCTCCTTGCCGAAATAGGCGAGCGAGGCGGCGCGGATGCCCTCGATATTGCCGCCGTAGGGAGCAAGCTTCATGTAAAGTTCCAGAAGCTCGTCCTTGGACAGCGCTCTTTCCAGCGCTAGCGCCGTCAGGATCTGGTCGAGCTTGCCGCCGGCGCTGCGGGTCGAACGGCCGCCAAGCAGGCGGGCGACCTGCATGGTGATCGTCGATCCGCCGGAGACCGGCCGGCCATGCCGCACAACCTGAAAGGCGGCGCGGGCAAGCGCCCGGACGTCGACGCCCCGGTGCTCCCGGAAGCGCCGGTCCTCATAGGCAAGCAGCGTTTCGACGAAGCCCGGGTCGACATCGGCAAGCATCGTGGGCAGGCGCCAGCGCCCGTCCGCGACGGCGAACGGGCGGAGCAGCACGCCATCGCGATCGACGACGAGCACCCCTGTCTCGGGCTTAAGCGACGGCAGCTCGACCCCGGCCACCGCGGCGCGAAGCGCCAGCGGCGCCGCCGCAGCGAGCAGGCAGGCGGCGACGAGCGCGGCGGCTATGCTTGGCCGCAAGCTTAAGAAGCGAGAGCAAGCACGTAACCTCCCCCTTGCGGGGAGGTCGAGCGCCGCCGAAGGCGGCGGCCGGGCGGGGTCTTGATCGTCGAGCGCTACGTTCACCCCTCCCGGTCGCTTCGCGACTCGACCTCCCCACGAGGGGGAGTTTAGGAGGCGCCGGGCCCGCCACATGCCTTCAGCCCAACGCTGGCTTACCGCAGCGGCCCGACCACCTCGACCCTGCCGGCATCCGTCCGCGCCCGCCGCTCGGGGCGATACATGTCCTCCACAAGCGCAGCCGGATGGGCGAAAGCTCCCGGCGATACGGCGCGCACCACATAGGCGAACTGGAACCGCGTCGGCCCCTCCGGGGCGAGATCGAAGGCGGTCACGAAGCGGTCGGCGCGGAACTCGACATGCGCCGGCTGTTCGACGAGGTTAAGCCATTCCAGCGCGGCGACATCGCCGCCGGCCAGGAGATGCGGATTGTCGATCTCGAAGCCGGCCGGCAGCGGGTCGTCGAGGATCAGCCGCGCGCCCTGGCTCTCCGTCGTCGTCACGTCGAGCACGGCGACCAGCCGCTCGCCCTGCCCCACGGCCGCCAGATCGACCGGCTGGCCTTCAAGCGAGTAATAGCTCCGCGTCAGCGAGTAGAAATTGCCGCCCGCCGGCTCCGGCACGGCGGGGACGCCGCGCACCGTCAGCCCCACCTCGACCGGCCGATCGCCGCGGTTCTCGATCGCCAGCGGCGCGACGCCGAGACGATCCGCCTCCAGGTTGCGGAACAGCGGCCCCTGGATAGGCTCGCCGTCGACCAGGAGGTTCGGCGCGGCGAGGCTTTCCATCAGCGCGTTGGCGGCCAGGAGCGACCAGGCGTCCTCCTGGGTGCTGGTATGCGGCGAACTCTGCCGCTCCTGCTCGACGCGGCGCGACAGGCTGACGAGGTCGATGCCCGTCCGCGTCTCGGAGGCGAGCGTCAGCATCGCCGCGCCGTCGCGCAGGGGCGAGCCGTAATCGACGCGCAAGCCCTCATGGTCGTCCGCCGGCGCGTCGAGGTCGCCGAGCGCGGCGCGGAACACCGCCTCGGCCCGAGGCTTGTCGCCGTAAAGCGCCAGCGCGGCGCCAAGCTGGGCTTTGGCCAGCGGCGTCGCAAAGGCCGCGAGCTTCGTTTCGGCGTAGTAGCGCAGGTCGCCTATCGCGGCGCGCCCGTTGGAGGCCAGAACGTAGAGCGCGTAAGCGACGGCTTCCCCGCCGGACTCGAAGTCGCCGATGTAAGCGAGGCGGTTCTTCAGGTTGTCGACAGCGAGGTCGAACGCCTCGCCGGGCACGTCAAAACCCTTCTGGCGGGCGCGGGAGAGGAAGTCGGTGATGTAGGAGTCGAGCCAAAGATCCTCGCCGCCCGGCGACCAGAAACCGAACGAGCCGTTGGCCGCCTGATTGGCGAGCACGCCGGCGATCGCATCCACGACGCGGCCGCGGATGTCGGGGTCGCCGGCGAGCCCGGCGCGGATCGCCACATCGTTCAGGTAGACGAGCGGCATGGCGCGGCTGGCGATCTGCTCCGTGCAGCCATAGGGATAGCGATCGAGCGCCCTGAGGATCGCCGGCACGTTGAGCCGACCGGCGCCGCTGGCGGAGATCTGGACGGAAGCCGTGCCTGGCACAAGGCCGGCCAGGGCGTCGGGCGTCACCGATAGCGCTCCAGCCGGCTGCAGCTCGACGAAGGATGTCGAGCTGACCGGCGGCTCGTTCAGGCGCACAGCCAGATTGAGCTGCTTCTCGAGCACTTCGCCGTTCGGCAGCGTCGTCGTGATCGCGACCACGTCGTCGCCGACGCGGGTTGCGGCTAGCGGTACCAGGATTTCGCCGCGCTGTCCGGCGGCGAATTCCACGGTGCGGTTGCTAAAGGCCGGGTCGATCGTGACCGCCGTGCCCGCGGAGCGGACGGAAACCGCCACGGTGCCGATCGTGTCGCCGGTCACGGCCAGGTCCAACGAGATGCGCGAGCGGTCGCCGGGCGCCAGGAAGCGCGGCAGGGTCGCGGTCACCACGACAGGGTCGCGGACCAAGACATCCTGCTCGGCGTGGCCGACGCCCTCGCGCGTCCACGCCATCGCCATGAGCCGAAGCGTACCGTTGAAGTCGGGAACAGGAACGGACATGCGCGCCGCGCCGTCCTCTCCCACCGTCACCACGCCGGAATGGAAGGCGACCAGCG
>JACCSN010000683.1 GCA_013812985.1 Hyphomicrobiales bacterium
ATCCGGTCCTCACCGTCGAGCATCTCACCATGCGCTTCGGCGGACTCGTCGCCGTCGGCGACCTCTCCTTCAATGTCGGACGCGGCGACATCACGGCGCTGATCGGCCCCAACGGCGCTGGCAAGACCACCGTCTTCAACTGCGTGACCGGCTTCTACAAGCCGACCGAGGGCCGCATCGCCATGCGCCAGGGCGCCGTCGAGGACGAAACCATCAGCCGATTGACGACTTCCGGCCGCCAGTGGATCGCGGAGGGTGGCGGCGCGGTATTCCTCCTGGAGCGCATGCCCGATCACGATATCGCCTACCGGGCCAAGGTCGCCCGCACCTTCCAGAACATCCGGCGCTTCGGCGGCATGACGCTCCTGGAGAACTTGCTGGTCGCCCAGCACAACGTCCTTATGAGCGCCTCCAATTTCACCATCGGCGGCATCTTGAGCCTCCCCGGTTACCGGCGGGCGCGGCGGGCGGCGACCGACAAGGCCGTCTACTGGCTGGAGCGCATCGGCCTTCTCGACCGCGCCGACGATCCGGCCGCCGATCTCCCCTACGGCGCGCAGCGGCGGCTGGAGATCGCCCGCGCCATGTGCACGGAACCGCGCCTTCTCTGCCTCGACGAGCCGGCGGCCGGCCTCAACGCCCGCGAATCGGCGGAGCTGAACGAGCTTCTGCAGTTCATTCGCGCCGAGCACGACACGTCGGTGTTCCTGATCGAGCACGACATGGGCGTGGTGATGCAGATCTCCGACCACATCATCGTGCTCGATTACGGCGTCAGGATCTCCGATGGCTCGGCCAAGACGGTCCGTAACGACCCCAAGGTCATCGCGGCCTACCTGGGCGTTGAGGATGAGGAGGTCGAAGCGGTCGAGGAACGCCTGCAGGAGCTGGAGGCGCGCGCATGACGGACGGCCGGCTCGTCTCCGTGGCGCCGCAAGCGGGCGCGGCAGCCACGGTCCAGGGAGAGCCGATGCTGTCCGTGCGCGGCGTAAAAACCTATTACGGCAAGATCGTCGCGCTGCGCGGCGTCGACATCGACGTCCCCGCCGGGAAGATCGTCGCGCTGATCGGCGCCAACGGGGCCGGCAAGTCCACGTTGATGATGACGATTTGCGGCAATCCACGCGCTCGCGAGGGCTCCATCATCTTCGAGGGCGAAGACATCACGCGGGAGCCGACACATCAGATCATGGCGCGCTCCATCGCCCAGGCACCGGAAGGCCGGCGCATCTTTCCGCACATGACGGTTCTGGAAAATCTTCAGATGGGCGCCGCGATCACCAAATTCGCCACCTTCGGCCAGGACTTGGAGCGCGTCTACACGCTCTTTCCCAGGCTGAAGGAGCGGCAGAACCAGCGCGGCGGCACGCTGTCCGGCGGCGAGCAGCAGATGCTGGCGATCGCCCGCGCGCTGATGAGCCGGCCGCGCTTGCTCCTCCTCGACGAGCCGTCGCTCGGCCTGGCCCCGCTCATCGTCAAGCAGATTTTCCAGGTCATCCGGGATCTCAACCGCAACGAAGGCCTGACGGTGTTCCTGGTGGAGCAGAACGCCTTCCATGCGCTCCGGCTCGCCGACCGCGGCTATGTCATGGTCAACGGCCAGATCACGATGTCCGGCACGGGAACCGAGCTTCTGGCGCGCGAGGAAGTCCGCGCCGCTTATCTGGAAGGCGGCAGGCATTAGGATCGCTCATGGGATTGTATGAGGTCTCCCTCTTCGACTTCGTCCTTGTCACCATCGTGCTCGGCGGTGGCGCGGCCTGGCTGACCGGCCGGGCGACAGCGCGGACATGGTCGGCCTGGTGGAAGCTCGTCCTCTACGTGGTGCTACTGACGATCGCCCTGCGCTTTATCCATTTCGCCCTCTTCGAAGGCTCCTTCTTCTTGCCCCCAAGCACGTTCGGGCAAGCGCTCGAATTCGCCCTGGTCGACTTCGTCGTGCTGATGTTCGCCGCTGTCCTCGGCCGCAAGCTGACGCGGTCCCGCCAGATGGCCCGGCAATACGGGTTCCTTCACACCGCGTCCTAAGCGGGCGCGATGTTAAGGCGCGGACATGACAATCGGGATCGGCGGTTTCGCCGAACACGAAGCGACAGCCGACGCGAGCGGTATCCCACCTCGACAGGGCGGGCGAGGCAGACTAAATTAAGGCGATGGAAGCACGCGTCACCCGCCTGGAAGACGACATGAAAGAGATTCGCGATCTCTTGACCGAAATACGAATCGAGCTGGCAAGAAAGCCTGGTACGGCGCGCTCTGGGGAATGGTTGCGACAATGCTTGGCGCGGGTCTGGCGATTTCCGGCGTTACTTTCGTGATTGCCGATTGGGCTAGCCGGGCAGGCTGAGAAACTCATGGGCCTCTCGCCCTCAATCTCCCTTGTCACCCCGGAAGCGGCACGGAGCGGCGCTGTCCGGGTCCAAAAACACCGAAGCACCAAGGACAAGCGCGACCGCCGGGCGCAATCCTTCCGCCTATCCTGTTTCTCGCCCCGGTCTCGGCCTCCCGGCCAACCAGTATGAAGCCGGTTCCCTTCCACGCGAAAATGGGCTTAAGTGCCGCCATGTGGGGCATTTCGCCCCTTCGACCCGTGGAGGCTCCGCCCCGAGGGGATCGCGAGCCGGTCGGTTCAAAGACAAAAAGGGAGACATCATGAAGAAAGTTCTTTTGGCTAGCGCCGCGCTGTCGTTCGCATGGACTGGCGCCGCCTTGGCGGACATCACCATCGCCACCGGCGGCCCGATGACGGGCGATTACGCCACCTTCGGCGCCCAGATGAGCGCCGGCGCCAAGCAGGCAGTGGAAGACATCAACGCGGCCGGCGGCGTGCTCGGCGAGCAACTCACGCTCATGGTCGAGGACGACCGTTGCGATCCGAAGGAGGCCGTCGCCGTCGCCAACCGCGTCGCCGCCGCCGGCGCCGTGCTCATGGCCGGCCATTTCTGCTCCGGCTCCTCCATCCCCGCTTCGACGGTCTATTCCGAGGAAGGCGTCATCCAGATCTCGCCGGCCTCCACCAATCCGGCCTTCACCGAAGAGCGCCCGGGCCCCGGCATTTACCGCGTCTGCGGCCGCGACGACCAGCAGGGCGAGGTCGCCGGCGCCTACATCAATGATACGTTCAAGGACCAGAAGGTCGCCATCATCAACGACAAGAGCGCCTA
>JACCSN010000694.1 GCA_013812985.1 Hyphomicrobiales bacterium
CACTAGACTCCGCGCTTGAGCCGGCGTCACTAAGCTCAAGAGCACAGCGGCCAACGGCAGACAAGACTTAGTAAATATTCTCATCGTGTTTCTCCCTGGGTAGATCTTGAGGGATGCCTTGAGTTGCCTACTAAGTAATTCCGCATCGCGCCAGGCGAAAACTCAACAACGTGGGCACGTAACGCAGCTTCGCAAGCCATCCTCCGGTATTTAGCCAAACCGAGGTCCCGCACATTGGTTCCGACGGTGTGGCAGAGGCAATGCGGTCGGCTTAAGAGCCGGGTTAGCATGCTGGTCACGGAAGGACTCCCGACTGAGACCGATTGGCGGCGTAATGACCTGATTGCAGCGTGCTGGGGATCGAGCCTCAGCCCGGCTGCGCCACGGAGGTCATCCAGCCGATCGTCGCGCCGTCCGGCTGCTTCAGGATGGCGATGCGCCCGACGCCCGGCACGTCCCAAGGCTCACGGATGATCGTCGCGCCCGCGGCTTTCGCCATCTCGCAGCGCTTGTCGATGTCGTCGACCTCCAGATAGGCGAACCAATTCGGCGGAATGCCCGGCTGCCCCATGGCGGCGGGATCCATCATGCCCGCCTCGTATTTCCCGTCGGTCATCGCCACGTGATAGGCGCCGCCCGGCATCGGCATCTCCTGAAAGGTCCAGCCGACCGCCTCTTCATAGAAGCGCTTCGCGGCCGCGATGTCGCCGGTCAGCAGCTCGTTCCAACTGAATGTCCCATGCGCTGGCATGCCATTCCTCCTGATAACCTTAAGACCCGGAGATGGTGCGCCCCAGGGAGCAAGTCCGACAAGTGAATTTCGTACGAAGGTCAGCCTGGCGACCCGCTGACCTCCGCCGCGGGTTCGGCGGCCGCGGCCGCCCCGGCCGAAGGCCCGCCTTTCGCCACGCCAACCATCGCCGCGCGCAAGACCCTGTCGCCGATGGTGAAGCCTTCCTGCATCACCTGAGCGACCGTGCCGGCCGGGACGCTCGGGTCGGGCACTTCGAACACCGCTTGGTGGCGGTTCGGGTCGAAGCGCTCGCCCTTGGCGGCGATCTTGGCGATGCCGTTCCTTTGCAACAGGCGGTCCAACTCGCGTCCGGTCAATTCGACCCCCGCCAGAAGCGCCTTGAATGGCTCGTCACCGGATTCCCGGCTCTCGGCCGGCACGGCTTCCAGGGCGCGCTGGAGATTGTCGGCGACGACGAGCATGTCGCCGGCGAATTTGGTCACCGCGTATTTCCGGGCATCCACGACATCGCGCTCGGTGCGGCGGCGGAGATTGTCCATGTCGGCGGCAAGCCGGAGCAGCCGGTCGGTCAGATCGGCCTTCTCGGCTTCAAGCCTTTCGATTTCGGCCGAGGCGCCGCCAAGTGGCTCGATCGCCTCCTCGCCCCCGGCCGCTTCGCTGACCTGGCCGCCATCGAACGGGGCGCCTGTATCCTGAGGCGCGGCGGATGCGGTCGGCGCTTCAGCCGTCTTCGGTTCTGTCTCGTTCATTTCCACGTCTTCGTGTTTGTATTCCGCAGCGATATCGAGACTTGCCCGTCGAAAATCAAGCGCGGCGGGTGGAGCCCCGTTCTCAGCGCCCCAGGAGCTGCGTCATCAGCTGCGCGGTGTAGTTCACCGCCGGCACGATGCGGGCGTAGTTGAGCCGGGTCGGGCCGATGACGCCGAGGACGCCCACCACCCGCTCGCCGGAATCGCGGAACGGCGCCACGACGAGCGAGGAGCCGGACAGCGAGAAGAGCTTGTTCTCCGAGCCGATGAAGATCCGCACGCCCTCCCCCTGCTCGGCCAATCCGAGAAGCTGGATGATGTCCTTCTTCGTCTCCAGATCGTCGAAAAGGTGTTTTATGCGTTCCAAGTCGTCCAGCGCCTTTACGTCGCCGATCAGATTCGACATGCCGCGCACGATCAGCGTGCCGGGCTCGTCGCTGGCGCCCGACCAGGTCGCCACGCCCGCCGCGATCACGCGCTCGCTCAGCTTGTCGATCTCGCGCCGCCGCTCCTCGCGCTGGTTCTGCAGGTCGAGGCGCGCTTCCGACAGGGTGCGCCCGCGGAAATGCGCATTGAGATAGTTGCCGGCCTCCACCAGAGCGGAGGACGGCAGGCCGCGCGGCACGTCGATGACGCGGTTCTCCACGCCGCCGTTCTCGGCGACCAGCACGGCCAGCGCGCGCGTCGGCTCGATCCTGACGAATTCCACATGCTTCATCCGGACATCCTGCTTGGCGGCGAGCACCACGCCGGCGCCGCGCGACAGCCCGGACAACATGTGCCCGGCTTCCGACAGGAGCGACTCCACCGATTTCCCCTGGCCCGCCGCCTTCACCTCGCTCTCGATCCGCTGCCGCTCCGGCTCGGAGAGCTCGCCCACCTCCATCAGCGTGTCGATGAAGAACCGCAAGCCGAGTTCGGTGGGGACGCGGCCGGCGCTCGTATGCGGCGAGTAGATGAGGCCGAGATCCTCCAGATCCGCCATGATGTTTCGGACCGAGGCCGGCGACAGCGCGGTCGACAGGATCCGGCTGACATTGCGCGAGCCGACAGGGACGCCGGTGTCGAGATAGGTCTCGACGACGCGCCTGAAAATGTCTCGCGACCTGTTGTCGAGGGCGGCCAGCCCGTCCGCGCGCATGTTGTGTCCCTGTCCGGCCCGAAGCTGATATTGAAAGGGCACGGCGCAAAGGCAAGTCTCCGCTTTACCGCATGGCGGGGGCAGCGTAACAACCCCGCTCGTTTTCCGCCCCGACAATTTCGATGGCCCCGATCATGCGACCGTCCAAGAGAGAGCCGGACGAGCTGCGCCGCGTCAGCCTGGAGCGCGGCGTCGCCAAGCACGCCGAGGGCTCCTGCCTGGTGCGTTTCGGC
>JACCSN010000719.1 GCA_013812985.1 Hyphomicrobiales bacterium
CGTTGGCGGGTCGATCCGCTCCGCTTTCGCCGACCTCACCGACGAGGACTGGCTCAACAATTACGCCTTCAACATCCTGTCCACGGTGCGGTGCGTCCGCGATTTGCTGCCGCTCTTGCGCGCTGGAGACGCGCCGGCTGTGGTCATCCTCGGCGCTGCTTCCGCCAAGATGCCCTACCC
This sequence comes from Hyphomicrobiales bacterium, assembly GCA_013812985.1. The sequence continues at coordinate 181 of JACCSN010000719.1, forward strand.
GCAGCAGGTCGTTTCCAATGTGCACAAGGCAGGCCTGCTCGGGCTGACCAAGACGCTGGCCGGCGAGTTCGCGGCCGAAGGCATCCGGGTGAACTGCGTGGCGCCGGGCCGGACGCTGACCCCGCTGTGGACCAAGCGCGTCGACAAAATGGCGGAAGAGCACGGCGGCGCGCGCGACGAGATTCTCGCGGAATTTTCTAAGGACATACCGCTCGGCCGCTTCGCCGAGCCGGACGAAGTCGCGGTGATGGTGACCTGGCTCGCCAGCCCTCGCGCCAGCTATGTCACGGGCCAGGCGGTGAATGTGGACGGCGGCATCGCCAAGGGACTGCTCTGATGGAGGCGTGCAAATGACCAAGGCGGAAAACGTGACGCGGAACCTCGCGGCCTGGGTCAGGGCTTGCGAGCCGTCCGATGTGCCCGACGCGGTGCGGAGGGAAGGCGTGCGCACCTTCTTCAACTGGGTGGGTTGCGCGGTCGGCGGGGCCAGCCACGAAACGGTCGACCGCGCGCTTGCCGCCGTGACCCCGTTTTCCGGCGCGGCGACGGCCACCATCCTCGGCCGCGGCGAGCGGCTCGACCCGCTGCATGCGGCGCTCGTCAACGGCATCTCCTCGCATGTGCTCGACTATGACGACACGCACCTGAAGACGATCATCCATCCGGCCGGGCCGGTAGCCTCGGCACTGCTCGCGGTGGCGGAGCTCAGGCCGGCCTCCGGCGCGGAGCTTTTGCACGCGCTGATCATCGGCGTGGAGGTGGAGTGCCGCATCGGCAACGCCGTGTATCCCGAGCATTACGATCGCGGCTGGCACATCACCGGCACGGCCGGGGTGTTCGGCGCCGCCGCGGCGGTGGGCAAGCTGATCGGGCTCGACGAGCAGCGGCTCACCTGGGCGCTCAGCCTCGCCGCGACGCAGGCCTCGGGCCTGCGCGAAATGTTCGGCACGATGACGAAGAGCTTTCACCCGGGCCGGGCGGCGCAGAACGGCGCTTTCGCCGCCTTCCTGGCGGAAGCCGGGTTCGATTCGTCGGAGGCCGGCATCGAAGCGCCGCGCGGCTTTGCCAATGTGCTCTCCACCAAGCAGGATTATGCGGAGATTCTGGAGGGCTTGGGAACGCGCTGGGAGGCGGCGCTCAACTCCTACAAGCCTTTCGCCTGCGGGATCGTGATCCACCCGACGATCGACGGCTGCATCCAGCTCAAGGACGAACTGGGCGACGCGGTGAACGACATCACGTCGGTAGAGCTTACGACCCATCCGCTGGTCCTGGAGCTGACCGGCAAGACGGAGCCGCGCACCGGGCTTGAGGGCAAGTTCAGCGTCTATCATTCCGCGGCCGCCGCCCTCCTCCGTGGCGACGGTTCGCCGACCGCCTTCACCGACGAACTGGTCAACGACGCGAAGCTCGTCGAGCTGCGCCGAAAAGTGCGGGCGACCGAGGACCCGGGCTGCCACGAGGACGCCGTGACGATCGCCATCACGCTGCGGGACGGGCGCAACCTTCGCAAGCATGTCGAGCATGCGATCGGCAGCCTGCACCGGCCGCTCAGCGACCAACAGCTGGAGACGAAGTTCCACAACCAGGCCTCGCTGGTGATCGGCGAGGATGCCTCGCGCCGGTTGATGGACCTCTCATGGTCGTTGCCGAGCCTCTCCGATGCCGGCGAGGTGGCCCGACAATCCGCGCCGCAGGTCGCGCGGTCGCGGGACGGCCGCGCCGCCGCCAGATAAAGGAACAGAGATTTGGCCACCAACGCACATCTGACGCTCGGCATCCTGGAAGGCGACGATATCGGCCACGAGATCGTGCCCGCTTCGGTCGAGGTCGCCGCGGCGGCGGCGGAGCGGGCCGGGCTGGCGATCGACTGGCGGCCGCTGCCGATCGGCCGCAAGGCGCTCGACGAGGTCGGGCACACCATCCCGGACGGCACGCTGGAAACGCTCGCCGCCCTCGACGGCTGGATCCTCGGCCCCATCGGCCACCGCGAATATCCGAAGGTTCTGGAGGCGGTGAACCCGCATCCGATCCTCAGAAAGAGCTTCGACCTGTTCGCCAATGTGCGGCCGACCCGATCCTACCC
>JACCSN010000742.1 GCA_013812985.1 Hyphomicrobiales bacterium
CCGATCATCGTCAGCGGGAACGCCAGCACACGGCGCACGTCCGCCTCGTCCATCTGGAAATAAATGGCGCCGGCGGGATCGAGCCGCCGCGCCGCCTCAGTAAGGTCAACGCCCCACCCGGCGGCGATATCGGACAGGTCGCGGCCGGTGGCCTCGGGATGGGGCCGCGACCAGGTGATCATGATGCGGTATTCGTCCGTGATGAGGTCGGCGCGCAGGTTGGTGGAGCCGGCGTTGTAGGGATAGGCGTCGACGCCGACCTCCTGGCTGCGTGCAGCCACCTCGATTACGGGCAGCGTCTCGCGCGTGCGGCCCCAGTTCTGCGGTCCGGCACATTTGTGGTGGGAGATCACGACCGGGATATCGGCGCGCTCCGCCGTGAGGAGCGTCTCGGCAATGGAGTCCAGGATCGGCTCCATCTCGCTTCGCATGTGTGTGGCGTAGATGCCGCCATGGGCGGAGAAGCAGGCTGCCACGGTCGCGACCTCGTCGATATCGGCCGCCTCGTTGGTCGGGTAGAAAAGACCGGTGGAGAAGCCGAGCGCACCGTTCCCCATGGCCTCGTCGGCATGCGCCAGCATGGCATCCAGTTCGGCGCCGTTGGCCTTGCGCCGGACGTCGGCCATGGTGGCGAGCCGGAGCGCCGAATGGCCGACGAGCGCCGCTACGTTCACCCCGGGGACAATGTCCGCGACGGCGCGCGCATAGTCGGCGAAGGACGGGAACTCGTATGCGGCCTGCGATCCGAGCAGGTTCATGGGCGCGGGAGGCTCGCCGGCAAATGTCACGGGAGCGAGGCTGATGCCGCAATTGCCGGTGACGACCGTCGTCACGCCCTGGCTTATCTTCGGCAGCATGTCCGGCGCATCGAGCACGATGCGATCGTCATGTGTGTGCGTGTCGATGAAGCCAGGCGCCAGCGCTCGGCCCTGGAGATCATGCTCGTGGTGCCCGCTCCCGCGCGGCAACGTGCCCGGCTCGCAGACCAGCGCAATGCGGTCGCCGGACACCGCGAGCTCGCCGGAGGTCGGCGGCTTGCCAGATCCATCGAAGAGGAGGGCGTTGCGGAACACGTGATCGTAGGTGTGCTGGGCCGGCGTGTTGCTCATTCGAAGTCCCGCGGGTGAGGGTCGGGCGGCTCTGTAGCATCATTCGGCGCAAGCGGCGCGGCCTTGCGACGGCGCGGAGCCGGGCCTAACACTCTGTCCGATTCGGGCGGGGACCCATGAGCTATCGCGCGATTTACGCTTACCCCTGGGATGTCGCCGAGACCGGCCTCGGCGAGTTCCTCGAGGAGATGCGGGCGCTGGGGCTCGACACCGTCACGCTTGCCGGGGCTTACCATGCGGGCAAGTTCCTGCGCCCGCATGGACGCGGCGGGAAGGTCTACTTCCCCGAAGACGGCACCGTCTATTTCAGGGCCGATCCACAGCGCTACGGCAGGATCAAGCCGGTCCTCAACAGCACCGTCGGGGAGCGGGACGTGTTCGGGGAACTCTGTGAAGCAGGTGGCATGGCCGTCAATGCCTGGATCGTGCTGCTTCACAATACACGGCTCGGGGAAGCGCACCCGGAAGCAACGGTGCGCAACGCGTTTGGCGACCGATACGTCTACAGCTTGTGCCCGTCGGCGCCCGACGCGCGGGAATATGCTGTCTCGCTCTGCAGAGACGTTTCCGACAATTATCCCGTGGTGGGATTATCGCTCGAGACGCCGGGGTTCCTGCCGTTCCCCCATGGGTTTCATCACGAGTTCGCCCTCGTCAGGCAGAACCGCTGGCTCGAGAACATGCTGGGGCTCTGCTTCTGCGACCACTGCGTCCGCGGCGCCCAGGCACACGGGATCGACGCCACAGGGCTGAAGGCGCGGGTGGCGGGCGACATCCACCCTTACCTCGCCACCGCTCTCGATTTCCCGGACGACATGGCCGAGGCGTTCTGGCTGGCAGAGACGAGAAGCGACGGCGCGCTCGCAGCGTTTCTCGGTTGGCGTTGCGACGTCGTGACCTCGCTCGTGCGCGAAATCCGCTCCGCTGTTCGCCCCGACGCTCAGATCGCCGTGATCCCGTCGGTGGCCCGGCCCACGGCCGGCGCCTGGTATGAGGGCACCGACCTTTCGGCGTTGGCCGACGCGGGCGTGGTGATCGAGGCGTGCTTCTACGAGCCGAGCGCGGATCGGGTCCGCTGCGATCTGTGGGATATCAAGCGGCGATTACGCGGGCGCGGAAAGCTGCGAGGCATCCTGCGCCCCGCTCACCCGGACTTGACGACTCAGAGCGAAGTGGTCGCTGCCGCGAGAGCGTTGCGAGATGCTGGCGTTGATGAGGTCGCCTTCTACAACTACGGGCATTTGCGGAAGGCCAGCCTTGCCTGGATCGGCGATGCTTTGGCCATTTTCGACGATTGAGCGGCTCCGGCTCAGTTCGGGTGGAAGATCCGCTCTCCCATGCTCATCGATCCGCCTGACAGATGTCCATATCCAACGGTGCCACCGGCGCGGAATTTGCCGTCAGACGATCGACCCGGATTTAGGCCATTTGGAGCTCGCCGCGTAACCGCGCGAGCTATGGCGGAAACTGGGTGATGACGGTCTGAGGAAGGCGGCGTATCGAGGCGGGTGATCAAGCCTGCCAGAACCTCCAACGGAGCGATACGCCATGAAGCCGGTTGCCGTCCCGATCGAAAGCACGATCGGCAAGGAGGGCAGATGTGGTTCGGCCTGAGCCGACGCCCCGCTTGCGCCGTCTGACGGCAAATTCCGCGCCGGTGGCACCGTTGGAT
>JACCSN010000745.1 GCA_013812985.1 Hyphomicrobiales bacterium
CGCCACCAGGGCGAGCCGAGCGCCAGGTTTTCGGCGACGGTCAGGCTCGGCGCCAGCATCGAGTGCTGGAAAACCGTGCCGATCCCGAGCGCCAGGGCGCGCCGCGGCGACGAGATGGTCTCCGCGCGACCATCCACCAGGATCGCCCCTGAATCCGGTTGGATCACGCCCGATATCATCGCGATCAGCGTCGACTTGCCGGCGCCGTTCTCGCCGAGAAGGACGTGGACCTCGCCCGGCCGGATCGCCAGGTCGACATCCTCATTGGCGACGACGCCGGGAAAGCGTTTCGTCAGGCCTATGACTTGGACGATCGGAGCGCTTGCCGGACGAGGCGCCGCGCCGTCGATCGTTGGGATCGCCTCGATCATCTCTCAGATGGCCATCCGCCCGCCCGCTGCTGAAATTCGCGCCGGGCGCGCCAGAAGACTCCGCCGACCCGCATCCGTGGCGATTTGTTTGAGGACGCTATTGCGCCGTGGGCGCTTCAACATCCGTCATCAGGCCCCGGACCGCCTGCGCGTCAAAAACCGGCTCGACCTTGATGTCGCCCGCGATGATCTGATCCCGAAGCGCCATGATCTCCTGCCATTTGTCATCCGGAATCTGCGGCGTCTTGAGGAGCTGGACGGAATCGTCGGCGAGGTTGATGGCGTAGGACTTCGATCCAAAGGCGTCGGCCTTCAGGTCGGCGATCATCGCCGTATAAACCGGCTCGATGTTCCAGATCACCGAGGAGAGCAGGTAGCCCTTGTCGAGGCTTGTCTTGTCTCCGATCACGTCGATGAACAGTACCTTGCCGCCGTCGGTGACGGGCGTGGTCTCCACCGCTTCCAGCATTCCGAGGCTGGAGCCGTTGCCCTGGCCGAAGATGATGTCCGCGCCGGACGCGATGACCGACTGGGTGACCCGCTTGCCGCCGGCCGCGTCCGAATAGGCCGCCGGGCCGATCACCGCGTAACGGATATTCACGTCCGGCTTCTCGGCCTTCACGCCCTCGGCGAAGCCGGCCGATTGCGAATTCCAGGAGGGAGGCTCGCCGGAGACCACGATGCCGACCGTGCCGCTGCGCGTCATCTTGGCGGCGAGCCGGCCGGCCAAGTAGGCGCCTTCGTGGCCGCTCAGCGTGTAATCGGCGACCAGCCCTGGCTTGGACAAATCGGGGCGGTCGACGATGGCGACCGGGATCTTGGTTTCCTCGGCTATCTCCGGCGCCGCGGTGTTGTAGCCGCTGGCGTGCGCGATGATCAGGCTGGCGCCGTCGGCCGCCACTTCGCGCATGGTCGGGCGCACGTCGCCGTAGCCGAGGCCTTCCGCGACGATGACCTCGACGCCGGCCTTCTCCGCCGCGGCGCGGGCCGCCTCGACGCCCTGCTGGTTCCAGCCGAAATCGGTCCCCTGCTCGGGCGTCAGGATCGCGATCGACTTGACCTCGGCGGCGACGGCCGGAGACGCTGTCGCCATCATCAATGTGGCTATCGATGCGGCTAGAATCCGCTTCGACGAAGAATGACGATACAGCATGGTTCATGCTCTCCCTGTTGACCAAAGCGAAAAGATCGGTCTCGACTTACGACACCCGCAAGGCAACGAAGTCGGGTTAGGACGCCTCACCGCTTCGCTCGTTGTCGTCATGCCATGGCTGACCAAGCTTGACGATGGCATGCACACCGCGGCCTTGTTCGTCGATGAGGCCGCTGGTCGCTGCGTCAGTTCTTCTGCCAATCGCGCTCGCGGCTTTCGCTGATGAGCCATTCGCCTTGTCCGGGCGGCACGGCCTGGCGCCCTTCCGCTTCGAAGCAGGTAACGCCGGGGTCGAACCCATCGCCTGCGGAGCGTCGGTCGCACACTGGTTCTCCCTCGAACTCGGCCGCGCCGATCCGGGGCGGGCGGTCGCGACCGAACTGTGGAGCGAGCCGGCAAGCGGGACTGTCTTCGCGATCAACGCGTCAGGCGACAGGATGGCCGTCGAGGCGCTCTGGTGCGGCTTCGAGGGCCGCGCCTGGGAAACCGCCGCGCATATCGCGCTCGAGCGGCGGGCAGAGACGCCGGCGCCGGACATCCGCGTCATCTGCCGAGCGGCGGGATCTCGCCTATCCTGCTTTTGAGCAATCGGACCCTGGCTATCGCCGATGCAGCCGTATCTCGGCTGGGCTGAATCCCCAAGGGCCCCTGATTTCCGCATCAGCCTCGCACCTCCTCAGCCGCGCGAAAGTGCTTGGACAATTTCAGGCCCTGCGCCTGGTAGTTGGAGCCTCTTGCCGCGCCGTAGAGGCTGTCCGGCGGCGCGGCAAGAGGCTCGTAGACCAGCCTGCCGATCGTCTGGCCATGCTCCAGGATGAAGGGGATCTCGTGGCTCCTCACCTCCAGCACCGCCCGGCTCCCGTGGCCGCCCGCCGGTTCGTGGCCGAAACCCGGATCGAAGAAGCCGGCGTAATGGACGCGGAACTCGCCGACGAGGGGATCGAACGGCACCATCTCCGCCGCATAGCCGGGCGGCACGTGAACGGCCTCGCCGGAGACCAGGATGTAGAACTGGTCGGGGTCGAGCACGATCTCCGGCCGCGCGCCGGACCGGATTGGCTCCCAGAAATCGGCCGCGTCATAGGCGGCGACCCGGTCGACATCGATTAGGCCGGTGTAGCGCTTGGCCCGGTAACCGACGAGGCCGCCGCCGTCGCGTGCAGGATTGCCGTCAGGGTCGCCCCCGAGGTCGATGGACAGCGCCAGGCCGTTGATGAAGCGCGGCGTTCCGCTCGCCAGCCGCTCCCGGCGGTGCAGTTCCCCGAGCGCCTCGTCGTCGAGCATCGCGGCGCCGCGGCGGAAGCGGATCTGCGACAGCCGCGTTCCTTCCCGCACCAGGATCGGAAAAGTGCGTGGGCTGATCTCGAGGTAGAGCGGGCCGCGATAGCCTTCCGGCGCCTGGTCGAAGGCGCGCGCCCGGTCGGCGATGACCCGCGTGAAGATGTCGAGGCGGCCGGTGGAGCTCTTCGGATTGGCGCTCGCCGCGATGTCCTCGGGAAGTTCGAGGCTCTCCAGGAGCGGCGCGATGTAGACGCAGCCCGTCTCAAGCACCGCGCCGCCTCCGAGGTCGAATTGGTGCAGCGCGATCCGCTCCAGCTTCTCCGCCACGGTGGAGGCCGGTCCAGGCAGGAAGCTGGCGCGCACCCTATACGCGATAGGCCCGAGCCGGAGGTCGAGGCTGGCCGGCTGGATCTGGTTCTCGGCCGCCGGCGCGGCGAGCCGGATGCCGCCGGCGCCGATCAGCTCCCGGATGACGTGGTCGGGCAGAATGCCTTGTCGATTGCTGCTCATGCCCGGCCGATCCGTCGTGCGAAGCGTTAGCGGAGGCGTGAATTGACGCCAAGGGCAAGTCGGCGTAAGCGGCCTCTTATCCCGTGGTGATTTGATGCCGGCCGGCTTGCAACCACGCTAAATATGACATGCTAAAAGGCCGGAGGTGGAACTCCGCCCCGGTCATGTGCTCCCGAAGCGCGGCCGGGTCTTGTTGTTGGAG
>JACCSN010000752.1 GCA_013812985.1 Hyphomicrobiales bacterium
TTCTCCCGGCCGGCGGGCAAAAAATTCATCGGCGGGTTGCCGATGAACGAGCCGACGAAACGCGTCGCCGGCCGGCCGTAAACTTCGGTCGCCGGGGCAGCCTGCACGATCCGGCCCTCATGCATCACCGCGATCCGGTCGGCGAGGCTCATCGCCTCAACCTGATCGTGGGTGACATAAATCGTCGTCGTCTTGCTCTCCTGGAGAACGCCCTTCAGTTCCGCCCGCATTTCTAGCCGGAGCAGCGCGTCGAGGTTGGAGAGCGGCTCGTCCATGAGGAGCACCGAAGGCTCCACGGCGAGCGCGCGGGCGACCGCCACGCGTTGCCGCTGGCCGCCGGAGAGCTGGCCGGAATAACGCGCCAGGAGCTGCTCGATATGCATGAGGCCCGCCGTCCGCTTGACACGGCGCTCCACCTCGCTCTGGCCGATCTTTTGCATCCTGAGGCCGAAGGCGATGTTCTCGAACACCGTCATGTGCGGAAAGACGGCGTAATTCTGAAACACCATGGCGATGCCGCGCTCGCGCGGCGGCAGCGGGTCGACGCGCCTGGCGCCGATATGGACCTCTCCGGACGTCGCCGTCTCGAGCCCGGCGATGATCCGGAGCAACGTGGTCTTGCCGCAGCCCGACGCGCCGAGGAGGACGAGGAATTCCTGGTCCTCGACGTGGAGGTCGAGCGTATGCAGCGCCTGGTAGGAGCCGAAGCGCTTGGCGACGCGTGTGATGTCGATATCGGCCATTCCGACCCCCCCCACCCGCCTTAGCGGTTGGCGATCCCCCAAAGCGAGAACAGATATTTGCGCACGACGAACAGGAAGATCAGCGCCGGCACGACGAGCACCAGGGCGCCGGCGAATTTCAGCGGCAGGGGCGACACGTCGAGGCTGGTCAGGAGGAACGCCGTCAGCGTCTGGTTCTGGATGGTCAGCACCGAGGCCGCGAAGACCTCGTTCCACGAGGTGACGAAGGCGAAGACGCCAGAAGCGGCGATGCCGGGGATGGCGAGCGGCAGGACGATTTTCCGGAACGCCTGCAGGCGCGTGCAGCCGAGCGTCCAGGCGGCTTCTTCCAATTCCACCGGGATCCCCATGAAGAGCGAGAAGGTGATCAGGATGGCGAAGGGCAGCGCCAGCGTGGTGTGGACCAGCGCCAGGCCGAGCACGCTGTCGTCGAGCCCGACCCGGATATAGAAGACGGCGAGCGGCAGGGCCAAGAGCGGCAGCGGGAAGGCGCGCGTCATCAGGACAAGCAGCCGGAAGACGTTCTTGCCGCGGAAACGGAAGCGCGCCAGCGCGTAGCCGGCCGGGGCCCCGATGCCGAGCGACAAGATCATGGTGAGCGCCGCGACCAGGATGGAATTGACCAGCGCCCGCGCCACCCCCTGGTAATTCCAGAAGAAGGAGAGGCTCGACAGGTCGAAGCTCGGCACGAAGCGCTTCGGCCAGCCGGTGACCGCCTCGGGCGAGGTCAGCGCGTTGACGAGGAGCAGGTAGATCGGCCCGAGCACCCAGAGGCAGAGCACGACAACGCAAGTCCACAGCAGCGTCTTCCCGGCGCGCCGCGCATCCGTGCCGGCCGGCGCGGCGACGACGGGATCGGCGGCGCCCGCGGCGGTCATGTCCGCGCCTCCGCCTTGTCCCTGAGCCCGATGAGGAAGACCAGCGTGAAGGCGACCGAGATCGCCAGGATGATCATGGCGTAAGCCGCCGCGCCCTCGCGGTCCTGCAGGCCGAACTGCCAGGCGAAGGTCTCGCCCATCAGGATCGGCAGGTTGGTCCCGGCCAGCACGATGACCACCGCGAACACCTCGAAGGCGAGGATGGTCCGCAGAATCAGCGCCGTCTGCAGGCTGGAGCGCAGGAGCGGCAGCGTGATCCGCGTAAAACGCTTCCAGCCGCCGGCGCCGAACACTTCCGCCGCTTCGTAATATTCACGCGGGATCAGACTCATGCCGGCGACCAGGATGACGAGCATGATGGCGGTGGCGCGCCACACCTCGGCGATGACGATGGCGGCGAACAACGCCGGAACGTTCTGATAGCTCAGAAGGTTCTGCGGTCCGTCGATCAGGCCGAGATTGAACAGCACGGTGTTCAAAAAGCCGCTCTGGTCGAGGAGGGCGAGCCAGATCAGGCCGGCGGCGAGATCGGAAATCCCGAGCGGGATGGTGAAGACATAGAGGACGATGTCGCGGCCCCTGCCGATTCTGGTCACCAGCGTCGCCATGAACAGCGAGAGAGCGAGCTGGATCGGTACGATCAGCGCGGTCAAGAGGAGGGTGTTGCGGATCGCCGGGACGAATTTCCAGTCGCGCCCGATCGTCTGAAAATTGCCGAGCGAGAAGCCCTCGGCGGTGGTGAAAGCCTCCACCGCCACTTGCGTGAAGGGAACGAGAAAGAAGGCGATGAGGAACACCGTCGCCGGCAGGAGCAGAAGATAGGGCAGAAAGCGGGCGTCGTTCATGACGGCCTCTCGCGACGATGTAAGTGTCCGCCGGCGGCGGGCGGGAGG
>JACCSN010000764.1 GCA_013812985.1 Hyphomicrobiales bacterium
AAGGCGCCGGGGATGTTGACGCCGATCCCTCGCGTTTCGGGATCAAGATGATAGCGCCCGCCGCGCGACGCGCGGCTGCGCATGCCGATGACATGGCCCTCCCCCGACACGCGCTGGCCGGGCTTCAACCCGCGCACCGACGCGCCCACCTCGACGATTTCGCCGGCATATTCGTGGCCGACGATCATCGGCACCGGGATGGTCTTTTGCGCCCAGTCGTCCCAGTTCCAGATGTGGATGTCGGTGCCGCAAATGCCGGTCTTGGCGACCTTGACGAGGATCTCGTCGGGGCCGATCTCCGGCACGGGCTCGTGCTGGAGCCAGAGGCCGGGCTCGGGGCGGGCCTTGACCAGCGCCTGCATGTCGTTGCGCATCAAGCGTCCGTCCAAGGATTCAGATACGGTACACCCATGCGCTGGAAATCGCGCACGTTGCGCGTTACAATGGTAAAGCGATGCTGCAGTGCGGTCGCCGCGATCATTGCGTCGCGTTCTGGAGGCGTATTGGGAACGTGGAATGGAGCACAGCGAAGCGCCGTCAGCGCATCGAAAGGGATTATCCTGCCCTCGAATTTCGTGAGCACGCGGTCACGGATCCACTCGTCCAATGCGGCGCCCCGTCTTTGATCACGACGAGAGAGGCGCAAGGCCCCGATCTTGATTTCGAGAATGCTCACCGCGGACAAAAACATGTCGCGCGGATTGGTGTTGGCGACCCAGGTTTCCAGCCCTTGCCCAGCTTTCTCGGGTCGACGCGACGCGGATAGGACGTCGGTGTCCAAGAGGAACATCAGTCGTCGTCGAAAGCAGGGATGCGCAGCCCCATGTCGTCGCTGAGGCGCGGGGGGTCGAAGTCGAAATCGGCTTCAGGACCGTCTTGGCGAAGCAAGTCGAAAAGCGTCTCCCTCTTCTCGGGAATCAATCTCCGCTGATACTCCTCGTAATTTAAGAGCACGTAGGCCGGCTTGCCGCGATCGGTGATAACAACCGGACCGTCCGCGGCAGCGCGCTTCGCCTTCCCGATATCCTGATTCAAATCTCGACTGGAAATCTCGAAGCCCATCCCGCATTTCCGCTCATGTTTCTACGATGCTACATGCGCGCGAGCGATGCCGCGGTCAAGCCTCACACCACCCCCAGCTCCCGCCCCGCATCGCTGAATGCCCCAAGCGCGAAATCCACATCCGCCTCGGAGAGCGCCGCCGACATCTGCGTGCGGATGCGCGCCTTGCCGTGCGGCACGACCGGGAAGAAGAAGCCGGCGACATAGACCCCGCGTTCGTCGAGGGCCCGGGCCATATCCTGCGCCTTTCGCGCCTCGTGCAGCATCACCGGGATGATCGGCGTCTCGCCGGGGAGGAGCTCGAAGCCGGCGTCCGCCAGGCCGGAGCGGAAGCGGCGGACGAGCTTTGTCAGATGCGCGCGGCGGTCGTCGGCGGCCTCGGCGATGTCGATGGCCTTCAGCGCGCCGGCGGCGAGCGGCGGGGCGAGCGAGTTGGAGAACAGGTAGGGCCGGGCGCGCTGGCGAAGCATGTCGATGACGGCTCTCGGCCCGGCGACGAAACCGCCCATGCCGCCGCCCAGCGTCTTGCCGAGCGTGCCGGTGACGATCTGCACGCGCTCGCCCGCCCCGGTCAGCGCCGGGCTGCCGCGGCCGCCGTCGCCCAGATGGCCGTGGGCGTGGGCGTCGTCGACCATGACGAACGCCCCATGCGCCTCCGCCAGGCCGCAGATCTCGGGCAGCCTGGCGACGACGCCGTCCATGGAAAACACGCCGTCGGTGGCGATCAGCTTGAAGCGGGCGCCGTCGCGGTCGGCTTCCTTGAGTTGCTCCTCCAGCTCGTTCATGTGGAATTGGCGAAGCGGTAGCGCCTGGCCTTGCAGAGGCGGATGCCGTCGATGATCGACGCATGGTTCAGCGCGTCGGAGATCACCGCGTCCTCGGGGCCGAGCAGCGGCTCGAAGAGGCCGCCATTGGCGTCGAAGGCGGCGGCGAAGAGGATGGCGTTGTCCTTGGCGAGCCAGCCGGCGATGCGCTCCTCGAGCCGCCGGTGCAGGGTC
>JACCSN010000774.1 GCA_013812985.1 Hyphomicrobiales bacterium
GTGGGCGACGAAGATGCCGCAGGCTGCGCTCATGCAGGAAGACGGCGATCCATCCCCCCGCCGCTATCACAATGGGGAGGACGACGAAGGCGAACAGCTGGATATCGTTCACAGCCGCAGCTTTCCAAGAATGCGCCTTGCCGCCATATGTAAGGCAATGGAAGCGCCAAGCCAAATCGCGGCTCCTATCGCGAGAGTCTCCAAGTCGATTTCGCTGCCCGGCTGCGAGCCGTAGAAGGACGCGGCTACCGGTGCGAATACGCCCAGCACGAGCGAGGCGGTCGACGCCCGGTCCAGCGCATTCGCCAACAACTTCGTCCGCTCGTTCGCGATTTAGGGCATCAGTGAGCTTAAGACATCGGCCGCGAGAAGAACGGTGAGCCGCCGCTCGGGCGCGGCGAGAAATGGGGCGGATCGCGGTCGTCGGACACAGCCAGAGGCTGTTACGTCATCGCCTACCTACGCACAACAGAGCCCACGCCTTGGAGCGTGTTCCGAAACAAGTAAGCTCGCGCCCCCGGCTCGCGTTCAAGGCGCCACCCGATGCCGCCGCGCGAACGCGAACGCGTGTGGTCGTGCCATGCGGGCATCACGGCATGATGACTTGCCAGCAGCGTGCGAATTGCTGAGCTTCAAGTCACTTCTTGAAACTTGCACGCGGGCGCTTCCATCGCGGCCGCACGGAGGTCGTCATGACGCATCGGCGCTGGCTCCTGATCGCCGCGTTCCTTGGCGCAATCGGTTCGGCGGAGGCGGCGGACAGGCCGGTCGTGGTCGAGCTTTTCACGTCGCAAGGCTGCTCGTCCTGCCCGCCGGCGGAGGCTTTCCTCCTCGATTTGGTTCGGGACCGCCCGGACGTCCTGGCGCTGGCGTTCCACGTCGATTACTGGGACCGGCTGGGCTGGAAGGACCCTTTCTCCAGCGCCTCGGCCACGTCGCGTCAGCGCGCCTATTCAAAGGCCCTCGGCGTCCGCGGCGTCTACACGCCGCAGATGGTGGTGGACGGCCGGAAGGAAGCCATCGGCTCCAATCGCGGCCAGGTGCTCGCGGCCATCAACGCGGCCCGCGGCTCTCGGGATTCCGTGCCGGTGGAACTTAGCCGGGATGGCGGCCAGATCGCGATCGAGCTCGGCGCGGGGTCCGGAACGGCGACGGCATGGCTCGTCGGCTTCGATCCCGAGCGGACCACCGAGATCCCGCGCGGCGAAAATGCCGGCCGGACCATCCGCCAGGCCAACGTCGTCCGCTCCGTCGCTTCGGTCGCCGATTGGCGCGGCGGCGAGATGAAGCTGACCAGACCGGCGCCGGCGGGGAAGAAGACCGCCCTTATCCTGCAAGCTCCGGACGGCCGGATCGTCGGGGCGGCGTTGCTCGGGACTTAACCGCAAGCTCAGCCCGTCCGAGATCGCCTTGCCTTTCGAACGAGGCCGCTTTATTGTCGCTGGTATCTGTTAGGCTTATGCTTGCCGCAGCTGACCTGGAGGCAATCTAGTGGGCGCCGGTTCCTGCATCCCTGTTGCCGCGCTTCGGCTCGACCGCCGGGCATTGTCCGTCGGCATCCTGGCCTCGTGCGCGTCAACCGCCCTGCCGAGCCTCGCCTCCGCGGCCGATCCGGCCGGGCGGGTGGAGATGGCCAAGGGCCGTGCGACGGCGCTCCTCGACGGCCCGGCGCGGGATCTGCGGGAGGACGCCGACCTGTTCCTGCAGGAGCTTGTGCAGACCTTTGCCGGGGCGCGGCTCGCCCTGGCGCTCGGGGCCGATACGCGCGTCAACCTGGGCGAACGGACGCGATTCCGGATCGAGCAGAGCGTCGTCGATCGCGGCGGCGTGCTGCTCCTGGAGCGCGGCGCGCTGCTCTTCGACCGGCCGGATTCCGCAGAGCACGGCGAGGCGATCGTGCGCACGCCGTTCGCCATCATCGCCGCGCGGGGCACGCGCTTTTTCGTCGGCCCGAGCAACGGAGTCGTCGGCGTTTTTCTGGAGCGCGGCGCCGCCACGGTCCGCAACAACGGCGGCCGGGTCGTCCTGCAAGCGGGGGAAGGCGCCGACCTCGTCTCGCCCGACGTGCCGCCCACGCCGCCGCATCCCTGGGGCGCGGCGCGCATCGCCGCGGCATTGGCCAGCGTTACCTAGCCGGCCCCGGCTCCTTTGGCTCGGCGATGCGGTCCATCCAGGCTTTGACGATCGCGTCGTCCGGCAGGCGGGCGGCCAGCGCCGCGAAAAGCTCCCGCGCCCGCTCAGGGGCCGTCTCCTGGGCCGCCACCGCGTCTGTATAAGCCGCCCGCACCTCCTCCGGCACAGCGGCGCCCCACGGCTCGGCCACCTCGCATCTCCCGTCCATGCCGCGGACGACGATCTTGCCGAGCGGGCGCAAGGGAATGCGGCCCTTCAGCATCCCGGCGGCCACCGGCCCGATGCAGATCGTGGAGCCGAGCATCTTGTTGGCTTCCTGGAATCGCGCGGCCTTGTTCACGACCACGCCGTAGGCCGTATAATCCAGCCGCCGGCGTCCGCCGACATCGCCGACGATGGCGACCCCGGCCTCAATGCCTGAGCGCGTCCGGCCGAAGCCGATCGCCGCGGCATCCGGCCGGCCGCGAAAGTCCTCGGTCCAGGCGCCGATCGCCAAGGCGCAGCGGACCGCCGCCTCAGTGTGATCGCGAAGCGGCGCGGGAATGTTGAAGAAGGCGAGCACGGCATCGCCGACGATCTTGTCGACCATGCCGCCGTGGTTGACGATCAGCTCGGTCACCCCGTCGAAATAGCCGTCCAGCACTCCGACGAGCGTGCGCGGGTCGCAGTTCTCCGTCATCCGGGAGAAGCCTTCCACGTCGGTGATCAGCGCCGTCACCTCGCGGAGCTCGCCGTCGAGCCTGAGCTCGCGCGGGTCGCGCACCAGCCGGGCGACGACTTCCGGCGGCACGTAGCGCTCGAATTTCTGCAGGATCGCCGCCTTGAGCGCCCGGGTCCGGGTGAAGGCTGCGAAGGCCGTGACATTGCCGGCGACGATGATCGCGGCCGCCGGCCCCGTCGGATCGAGGAGGATGTCATGGGCGAGGAAGGCGCGCGCCGCCGCGAGCAGCCAGCTGCCGACCAGCCCAAAGGCCGCGAGTGCGGCCCAGCCCGGCGGCAGCAGGACCGCGACCACGACCGCGGTCAGGCCGAGGATCGCCATGGCGAGGGCTTCGGCGCGCATAGCGGCTTCCGTCCGGATCGGGATATCGCCCGACAGGATCTGCTCGATCGCTTCCGCCTGGATCTGCACTGTCGGGACGAGGCCCGCGCCGACGACCGGCAGGAAGGCCCCGGATTCCGGCGCGCTCGATCCGATGAGCACGATCTTGCCCGTGAACTCCGGCGCGCCGGTCGAGGTTTCCATCAAGGTTGTCCAGGCGGGGATCGTGCGGGCGCCCCAGGAATCCGGCGCCGAGACATGCAGCCGCATCTCGGCATTCCGGTCGACAGGCGTCTCGATCGGACCTACGGCGAGATTCCGCGAATCCGCCTTGAGGATCAGCAGCGACGCCGCTTCCGCAACCCTTGCCGCTTCCACGGCGAAGCCCGGAAAGACCTCTCCCGCCGCGACGGCGAATAAGGGGGCGGTCGCCACCCGGCCGAGCGGGCCGTCCTGGAACGACAGGACGCCGAACCCGGCAGCCCCGGCAGCCAGCGGTTCGTAAGGCGCGAGCAGGCCGGCGGAGCTGCGCGGCGCCATGTCGGCGGTCGTTCCCTCCACGGCGAAGGGCGGCGGGATCGGCGCGGCGTCTTCCCCGCGATCATCGAGCACGATCCCAAGCACGACGTTGCCGGCCGCGGCGATCGCGCTTGCCAGGGCGCGGTCGTCACTCTCGAACCCGGCCGAGAGCTCGCCGGCGCGGCCGCTCATCCGCCCGAGCTCCCTGGCAAGGGCCTCCGGGCCTTTCCGATCCTCGCCGGAAAGAAGGATGTCGATCGCGATCGCCTTCGGCTCGTCCTCGGCGACCCGCTGGACGAGGCGGGCGATGTCGGCGCGGCGCCATGGCCAGGGGGCGACCCTGGCGAGGCTCTCCCGGTCGATGTCGATCACCGCGACGGGCCGGGACGTTGGCCGCCGCGGAAACATCTCGCCAACGATCTCGAACGCCGCTTCCCGTCCGCGGTCGATGAGCCCGCCGGGATCGGAAACCCACAGAGCCGTCATCAGGATGACGGCGCCAATGCCCCAGGGCCATTCGCGGTCCAAGCCTGCGCCCCTTCTATCTCAGTCCGGGCCTGCCCATCTCCGCGCCTGAGCAGGCGAGTGGCGGCCCCTGGCGATGAGGCGCCGCAGTGCTTGCGCTCGCGGACGAAACATGCCGATCCTCGGCCGGCCAACGCCCGCCGGCGGCCGGGTGGGCGATGGACGATGAGCTTACGGAGGAGTCGCGCATGTCCAGCAACCGGATGCTCATCTACAGCCACGATTCCTTCGGGCTCGGCCATCTGCGCCGCTGCCGTGCGATCGCGCAATCCCTTGCCGCCAGTCGGGAGGAGCTGTCGATCCTCATCGTCGCCGGCTCGCCGATGGTCGGCTCGTTCAGCTTCCTGCCGAATGTCGATTTCATCCGCGTGCCGGGCGTCGTGAAGCTCGGCAACGAGAACTACCAGCCGCACAGCCCCGGCATGACGCTTGACGGCCTGATGGCGATCCGCTCGGCGATCATCGCGGAGACCGCCAAAATCTTCGATCCGGACATCTTCCTGGTCGACAAGGAGCCGCTTGGGCTGCGCGGTGAGGTGGAGGCCACTCTCGCGCTCTTGAAGGCGCGAGGCAGGCGCCTCGTCCTCGGCCTCAGGGATGTGATGGACGAGCCGGCAAGGCTGGCGGAGGAATGGGAGCGGAAGCGCGCCTTGCCGGCTCTGGAGAACCTCTACGATCACATCTGGGTCTACGGGCTGCCGCAGATTTGCGATCCCCTGGACGGCATCCAGGTGTCCGACGCGGTCCGGGCTAAGATGGAATTCACCGGCTATATCCGCCGCGAGCGGACTCCGTCAGGCTTCCTCTGCAATCCGCAGGATCTGGAGGAAGGCTATCTCCTCGTCACCACCGGGGGCGGCGGCGACGGGGCGGCGCTGGTCGATTGGGTGCTGAGGGCCTACGAGTACGACCCCACGCTCGACATTCCCGCCAAGATCGTGCTCGGCCCGTTCATGGATACGGGCGAGCAGGCCGGCTTCATGGAGCGGGTCTCCCGCCTTGGCCAGGTGGAAGCGATCACGTTCGACGCCAATATCGAGCTGCTCATTCAGAGGGCCAGCGCGATCGTCGCGATGGGCGGCTACAACACCTTTTGCGAGATCCTTTCCTTCGACAAGCGCGCCTTGATCATCCCGCGTACGACGCCGCGCACGGAGCAGCTCATCCGCGCCCAGCGCGCCGCCGAGCTCGGGCTGGTCTCCATTCTCCCCCAGGACGCGATCACCCATCCGCGCCAGATGGTGGAAGCGATGCGGGCGCTGCCGAACCGGCGCCGGCCGTCCAAGGCGCTCATTCCCGGCTTGCTGGAGGGATTGGAAGCCATCGACCGCCTGGTGGATGGGTATCTCGAAACGGCCGCCGAGGCTGCGTCAAGGCTCCCGATCGCGGCCGAATAGCCGAACCGACCTCATGCAGCCCAGGATCCTCCGGTGAGCCGCCTCGATTTCATGATCGCCCGCTTGACGGCGCAGCGCTCACTTCTCGCCGAGGCCGCGCGCCAGATCGCCGACCAGTCCGGTTGTGTCTTCGAGCTCGGGCTGGGCAGCGGGCGGACCTTCGACCATCTGCGCGAGCTTTTGCCCGAGCGCGAGATTTTCGCCTTCGACCGGGCGATCTCGGCGCATCCGAAATCCATACCGGACGGCGACCACCTGATCCTCGGCGAGATTCGGGAAACGCTCCACTTCTGCGGGCCGCGCATTCCCGGCAAGCCGGCCTTCATCCACATAGACCTCGGTTCCGGCGATCCGACGCAGGACCTGATCACGCGCTCTTGGCTGTCGCCTTTGGTGGCCGAGTGGTCGGCCCCAGGCACGATCGTCCTGGCCGATCGGCCGCTCGACGGGGCCTATGAGCAGGTGCCGCGCCCGCCCGGCACACCGGAATCCGGCCATCGGCTGCTCCGCGCCATCTGACCGGAAAGCCGCGGCCCACGACTGATGAGGATCGCTTTCCATGCGCCGCTAAAGCCGCCCGACCATCCGGTCGCCTCCGGCGATCGCGCCATGGCTCGCGCCTTAATTTCCGCGCTCCAGCGGTCCGGCCACGACGTTGTCGTCGTATCGCGGTTGAGGAGCTACGATTCCGGCGACCCGGACCGGCAAGCGCGCATGGGCGCCTTGGGCGCGCGGCTGGCCGAACGACTCCTGCGCCGCTTCCGTCGGGGGGGCTGGATGCCGGACCTCTGGTTCACCTATCACCTCTACCACAAAGCCCCCGACTGGCTCGGCCCGCAAGTTACCGCTCGCCTTGGCATCCCTTACCTGCTTGTCGAGGCGTCCTTTGCGCCTAAACAGGCCAATGGCCCATGGGCGATCGGGCATCGCGCGGTCGAGGCCGCGCTCCGCCACGCCGACCGCGTATTCCAGCCCAATCCGGCCGATAATGAATGCGTGCTGCCGCTCCTGCGATCGACGGACCGGTTGGTCCCGCTGAAGCCATTCCTGGAGACCGCGCCCTTTCGTGCGACGGAAAGAGATGAGAGCAGAAGGGACATGGCGGCCGCCTTTGGCATCGACCCCTGCGCGCCCTGGCTGCTCACGGTCGCGATGATGCGGCACGACCAGAAGCTCCTATCCTACCGGACGCTGGCAAGCGCCCTCGCCTCGCTGACGGACCTTGCCTGGATCCTGATCGTGGCGGGCGTCGGTTCGGCCGAGGCAGAAGTGCGATCCGCCTTCGCGCCTCTCGGGCGTCGTGTCCACTGGGTCGGAATGCTCGACCGTGAGCGGCTGATCCGGCTCTACCGGAGCGCCGACCTCTTCGTCTGGCCCGCTATCAAAGAGGCCTGGGGCATGGCTCTGCTGGAGGCGCAAGCGGCGGGGCTGCCGGTGGTGGCGGGCCGCAGCGGCGGGGTCGCGGCCGTGGTGGCCGACAGCGAGAGCGGCCTGCTTGCTCCGGAGGGCGATGCCGTAGCTTTCGCAAATGCGGTGCGGGAGCTGCTCCTCGATCCGGAGCGCCGGGCAAACATGGGCCGGGCCGCGGCGGCGCGGATCGCCCGCGAGCACGACATCGGAGTCGCCGCCGCTTTCTTCGATCGCCAGCTTCGCGCGCTGACCCGCGATCCCGTCGGATGACCGCGCTCCTGGTGATCCGCCACGCCCCGACCGACTGGAACGAATCCGGCTTGATCCAGGGCCGGACGGACCGCCCGTTGAGCGAAGCCGGGCGCGAAGAACTGCGGCGCATGCGTCTGCCGGCAGGCTGGGAGGACGCGCTCTGCCTCGCAAGCCCGCTCCGCCGCGCCATGGAAACGGCCGAGTTGCTCGGCCTCGCTCCGGTCGCCGAGCCGCGCCTCGTCGAGATGGATTGGGGCGCCTGGGAAGGCCGGAGCCTCGCCGAGCTGCGCGCCGCGCCCGGGCCAGAGATGGCGCGGAACGAGGCTCGCGGGCTCGATTTTCGCCCGCCCGGCGGCGAAAGCCCCCGCGAAGTGCAGGAGCGGCTGAGGCCGCTTCTCGAGCGCCTGTCTGTCCCGACGATCGCGGTCACGCATAAGGGCGTGCTCCGCGCGCTTTACGCGATGGCGGCCGGCTGGCTGATGACGGAGAAACCACCCCAGAAGCTTCTTAACGGGCACGCGCATCTCTTCGCCGTCAAGCCGGACGGAACGCCGGAGGTGGACCGGCTGAACATCCTGCTGAAGGCGCCGCCGTGACGCGCGGCGTGCTCTTCCATGTGCAGCACCTGCTTGGAATTGGCCACCTCAAACGCGCCGATATCCTGGCGGAAGGAATGGCGGCTCAAGGCCTCGACGTCACCGTCGCGCTAGGCGGGCCACCGCTCCCCGGCATACGATTTCGCGGTGCGAAGATCGCCGAGCTCCCCGCCGCCCGGATCGCCAACGAGGATTTTTCCACCCTGCTCGACGCGGCGGGACGTCCGGTGGACGAGAGCTGGAAGGCGGCGCGGAAGGCGGCGCTTCTGGAGCTGGCGCGGCGGACCGCTCCCGACGTCGTTCTCGTGGAGCTGTTTCCCTTCGGGCGCCGCCAGTTCCGCTTCGAGCTGATCCCGCTTCTTGAGCAGTTCGCCGAGATCGCGCCGCGGCCGCGCATCGCCTGTTCCGTCCGCGACATTCTCGTTGCTTCCAGGAAGCCCGGCCGGGACGCCGAGATCGTCTCGATCCTGCGCCGCTTCTTCGACCGCGTCCTGGTGCATGGCGATCCGACGCTGATCCCGTTTGGCGCGACTTTCGACGCTGTCCCCCAGATCGCCGACCTCATCCGTTACACCGGCTACATCACCGCCCCGGCCGAACCGGCGGCCGGGGCCGGACCAGACGATGGCGCGGGCGAGGTGCTCATCTCGGCCGGCGGCGGCGCGGTCGGGGCGCCGCTCTTGCGCGCCGCCATGGGAGCGCGCCCGCTGACGCCGCTCGCCGATCATGTCTGGCGCTTCCTCACCGGGCCAAACCTTCCCGACGATGAGTTCAACGAGCTCGCCCGCGGCGCCGACGGGCGCACGATCGTCGAGCGGTTCCAGGCGGATTTCCCGGCGCGGCTGAAGACGGCGGCGCTCTCGATCTCCCAGGCCGGCTACAACACCACCATGGACATCCTGCGCGCCGGCGCGCGGGCGATCGTGATCCCTTACGAAGCCCCCGGCGAGACGGAGCAGCGGCTCCGTTCCGATATCCTGGGGCAGCAGGGCTTGCTGACGGTCCTGCCGGCCGCCGAGCTCTCGCCCGAAACTCTGGCGCACGCTGTCGAAGCGGCGCTGGCCAGGCCCGTCCCCAAGCTTGCCAAGTTCGACCTCGACGGCGCCACGACAGCGGCCAGGCTCGTCGCCGAGTTGGCGGAGGAACGCTGGGTCGGTCCTCCTCTCGGTCGTCATCCTCGGGCGAGCGATCCTCGGGCCTGACCAGGGTCAAGCCCGAGGATGACGATCCCTTGATCGCCACCTCCAGCGAGCGCGGACATTGCCATGGCCGCATTTCCGTGCCTCCCTGCGCGCGAAAGATCTTCAGCCGCCTGGGGGCTGCCATCGACGACCTTCTTTCCATCCGCGACCTGTCGGTCGAGTTCCGCACCATGGCCGGCCGCGTCCAGGCGGTGGACGGCCTGTCGCTCAGGGTTCAGCCAGGCACGACGGTGGCGCTGGTCGGCGAATCCGGGTCCGGCAAGTCGGTGACGGCGCAGGCGATCATGGGCATCCTGCCGCGCACCGCCTTCATCACCGGCGGCGAGATCCTGTTCAACGACGAAGGCGGCATCCGCGATCTGGCTGCGCTGCCGCCGCGCGCCAAGGCGTTCACCGCAATCCGCGGCAACCGGATCGGCATGATTTTTCAGGAGCCGATGACCTCGTTCTCGCCGCTGCATACGATCGGCGACCAGATCGGCGAAGCGCTCGCGGTGCATGGCACGATCTCGTCCGCCGAGAAGCGCGAGCGGACGGTCGCCATGCTTCGGCTTGTCGAGTTCCCCGAGCCCGCGGAAGCGATCGACTCCTACCCCTTCGAGCTCTCCGGGGGCTTGCGGCAACGCGCGATGATCGCCATGGCGCTGATCTGCCGCCCGGCCCTGCTCATCGCCGACGAGCCGACCACGGCGCTCGACGTCACCGTCCAGGCGCAGATCCTGAAGCTGATCCGCGACGTGCAGAGCGAGCTCGGCATGGCCGTGCTGCTCATCACGCACGACCTTGGCGTCGTCGCCAACATGGCGGAGGAAATCGTCGTCGCCCATCACGGCCGCGTGGTGGAATCAGGCACGCTTCAGGACATTTTCGCGCGCCCGTCGCATCCCTATCTGAAGGCGCTCCTCAGAGCCGTGCCGCATTTCGAGATGAAGCCCGGCGAGCGGTTGAAGCCGATCCGCGAGATCCGGTTCTCGGCCAGCGCCTTCGCCAAGGACGCGGACGCGGCCGCGCCCGCCGGCGCGCCGGACGGCACGCTCCTGGAGGTGCGCAACCTCACCAAGCGCTTCCGCCTGCGCAAGGATGTCCGCTGGCTGTCGCGGAACAAGCAAGGCACCGTGCTGGCGCTCAAAGATGTGAGCTTCACGGTGGAGCGCGGCGAATGCCTTGGCCTTGTAGGCGAATCCGGCTCCGGCAAGAGCACGGTGAGCAAGGCGATCATGCGGGCGGTCGACTTGGACGAGGGGCAGATCGTCTTCCACGACCGCGCTGGCGCGGTCAATCTCACCGCGCTGGACCGCCGCGGCATGGAGCCGATCCGCCGAAAGGTTCATTACATTTTCCAGGATCCGTATTCGGCGCTCAATCCGCGCATGACGATCGGCCAAATCCTGGCGGAGCCCTTTGCGATTCACAGCGTCGGCAGCGATTCCACGCGCCGGGCGGCTACCGTGCGCCTCCTGGAGATGGTCGGCCTGAGCAGCCAGCATCTCAACCGCTACCCGCACAGCTTCTCCGGCGGCCAGCGCCAGCGGATCGTCATCGCCCGCGCGCTCGCGCTGCAGCCGGAGCTCGTCATCTGCGACGAGCCGGTCTCCGCGCTCGACGTCTCGATCCAGGCGCAGATCCTCAACCTCCTGAAAGACCTGCAGAAGGAGATCGGCCTCACCTACCTGTTCATCTCGCACAATCTGGCGGTGATCAATTACATCGCGGATCGGATCGCCGTGATGTGCGCCGGAAGGCTGGTGGAGCTGGCGCCGCGGCAGGCGCTCTTCGACAACCCGCTCCACCCCTATACGCGGGCGCTGATGACGGCCGTCCCCACCCCCGACCCGAAGCGGCCGCTCGATTTCGCCGCGATCGGCGCCGGCCGCCAGTCCGTGCCGGCGGAATGGCCCGCGCCCTTCGCCCCACACGGCGACCAGGATCCGCCGATGCTGGAGGTCGCCGACGGGCATCTCGTGCGAGCGTTCGAGCTGCCCGTTGAAGCGTCGCGACCGGCGCTGGCGATACCGGCGCAATGAGTGCGACGGTCGAGACTCGGATTGACAAGCCTGCTGTAAGGCGATGGCCTACATCCAGTGATCCGGTCGTTCAAGAGCAAGGCTCTCCGCCTGTTTGCCGAAACGGGGAATGCGCGTAGGCTCGGCGTGCCGAATGCCAAGCGGGTTCGCCAAATCCTACTCGCTCTGAACAGCGCCAAGAGCCCGGACGACATGAACACGCCGGGACTTCGTTTCCACGCTTTGAAGGGCGACCGGAAAGGCGCTTTCGCAGTGGACGCAAGCGGAAACTATCGTGTGACCTTCAAAGGGGATGGCGAGGACGCGGTCGATGTCAACTTGGAGGATTATCGCTGATGGCTGGAAACCCTCTTGTGAAGGGCCTGGCGCCCATGCATCCCGGCGAGTTGCTGCGTGAGGTCACCGTTCCAGCCCTTGATCTATCCAAGACCGAGATCGCCCGCCGGCTCGGAGTCTCCCGCCAGACGCTGTATGACATTCTCGACGAGAAGCAGCCGGTCACGCCGGCCATGGCGTTGCGGTTCGGAAAATTCCTCGGCAACGGCCCGGATTTCTGGCTCAACTTGCAGCGCGACTACGACCTGCGCACGCTGGAGCCGAAGATGGCGGCGGAACTCGCCGCGATCGAGCCGGTCCAAAGCGAAGCGGCTTGATCGCACCGCGGTGACGATCCGCCCTAGCGCTCCGGCGTCGAAAACGCAGCTCCGCATCCCGTCGTTAGACAGCTAAGCCGGCGTCCTGATATAAGGCCCCGTTCGGCCGCTAGCTTTGGCCGGGGAACGGCCGCGATCGGCTGATGGGGCACGGCCCAGGCGCGATGGACCAGAACATCTTCCGCTACACCTGGCGGCACTCCAGGCCGGCGCAGGTCTGGCTGCTCTTCATCGTGCTCGTCTCGCTGCCCTTCTATTTCCTCTCGCTCGATCTGCCGAAGCGCATCATCAACGGGCCGATCCAGGGCGAGGGCTTCAACAGCCCGGGCGACACCGACACCGCCATGCGGATCGGCCTCGACCTGCCCGAATGGCTGGGCGGCGACTCCTTCACCCTCTTCGACGGCGTCGAGCTCGGCCGCATCTCGATGCTGACTTATCTCTGCCTCCTGTTCCTCGCCTTCGTGCTGATCAACGGCTACTTCAAGTTCTACATCTCCACCTATAAGGGCCGGCTCGGCGAGCGGATGCTTCGCCGCCTGCGCTACGAGCTGGTCGATACGCTCCTGCGCTTTCCGCTCTCCCAATTCCGGCGGCTGCGGTCGTCGGAGATCGCGACGATGATCAAGGACGAGGTGGAGCCGCTCGGCGGCTTCATCGGCGAAGCTTTCGTCCAGCCGGCGTTCCTGCTCAGCCAGGCGCTCACCGCCATGGTCTTCATCCTGCTGCAGAGCTTTACGCTGGGCCTCATCGCCGCGGCCGTGGTGGGCGTGCAGATCGTGCTCATCCCGCGGCTTCGCCGGCGCCTGCTGGTGCTCGGCCGCCAGCGGCAGCTCACCGCCCGGGCGCTGGCCGGCCGGGTGGGCGAGATCGTCGAGGGGATCAACTCGATCCGCGTCAACGACGCGTCGAACTGGGAGCGGGCCGAGATCGCCGGGCGGCTCGGCCGCATCTTCTTCATCCGCTTCGACATCTATCAGTGGAAGTTCCTGGTCAAATTCATCAACAACCTCCTGGCGCAGGTGACCCCGTTCATTTTCTACCTGATCGGCGGCTATCTGGCGATTACCGGCCGGCTCGATCTCGGCCAGCTCGTGGCGGTGATCGCCGCCTACAAGGACTTGCCGGGCCCGCTGAAAGACCTCATCGACTGGGACCAGCAGCGCCTCGACGTGCAGGTCAAATACACGCAGGTCGTCGAGCAGTTCTCGATCGCCAAGGTGCTCGATCCGGCGCTGCAGAAGCTCGATCCCGCCGCGCCCGCGCGCATCGGGCGCGACATCAATGTCGCCAACATCTCGATCTGCGACGATTCCGGCGCCACGCTGCTGGAATCGACCAGCCTCAGGCTTGCGCCGGGCGAGGCTGTCGCCGCGGTCGGGCTGGTCGGAGCGGGCGGCGAATACCTGGCGGAAGCTCTGGCGCGTCTCCAGGAGCCGGTCTCCGGGCGGATCTTGTTCGACGGCGCGTCCATCGAGACGCTCCCCGACGCGGTGATCGGCCGGCGCATCGGCTATGCCGAGGCCAACACCTATTTCCCGCAATCCACATTGCGGGACAGCCTGGTTTACGGACTGCGGCACGCGCCGCTGCGGCCGGCCGGCAAGGACGCCGGCGCGGAACGGCGTCGCCGCGCCGAGGCGCTCGCCGCCGGCAACATCGACGTGGACGTCGACGACGACTGGATCGATTACGCCTCGGCGGGCGCCACGAGCCCGGAGGACCTGAACGATCGGCTGCGTGAAATTCTGCTCGTCGTCGATCTTGAGCCTGACATTTACCGGCTTGGGCTGAGGAGCCGCATGCCCCTACAGTCATCCGCCGATCTGGAGAGCCAGGTCCTTTCGGCCCGCGAGGAGTTCCGCGCCAGGCTGGTGAAAGCCAAGGTGGAGCATTACGTCGAGGTCTTCGACCCCGACCGCTATGTGGTGAACGCCACGGTCATGGAGAACCTCGTCTTCGGCGTCGCCGTCCCGGAGGCGATCGGCGGGCGGCTTGAGGACCATGCCTACCTGATCGCCACGCTGGCGGATACCGGGCTGCACCATAAGCTTGCCGCGATGGGGCTGAAGATCGCCGAAACCCTGATCGACCTGTTCGGCGATCTGGCGCCCGACAATCCGCTCCTGGAGCGCATGGACCTGATGGCGCCGGAGGAGATCGAGCGCTACCGGACCATCCTTCGCCGCGCCGGCGGCGGCCCGGACGCGGCGCCGGAGTCGGTCGACCGCCCCGCCGTCCTCAAGCTCGCCTTCGGCTATATCGAACCCCGGCACCGGCTTGGCCTGCTCACGCCGGAGCTGCAAGCCGACATCGTCACCGGCCGGGGGAAATTCCGCGCCAAGCTGCCGGCGGAACTCGCCGACGCGGTGAAGTTCCATCAGCCCGGCGCCGTCAACCCCGCCGCCAGCATCCAGGACAACGTGCTTTTCGGGCGCATCGTCGACATCTATGCGGAAGCCGGCGATGTGGTGAGCGCGATCTTGCGGCAGGCCATGGACGCGCTCGATTTGACCGGCGAGGTGATCGAGCTCGGCCTCGGATTCGATATCGGCAGCGGCGGCAAGCGGCTGTCGCTCGCCCAGCAGCAGAAGCTCGCTCTGGCCCGCGCGCTGGTGAAGCGGCCGGACCTCCTCATCGTCAATCGCGCGCTGGCGGCGCTCGACGCGAATGCGCAAGACGCCACCGTCACGCGTGTGCTTGACTATGCCCGCGCCGAGAATGGGCCGGATTTCGCGACATTCTGGGTGCTGAGCCATCCCGGATCCGGGCAATGGTTCGACCGGGTCCTGACCTTCGAAAACGGCCGTGTGGTCAGGACAGAGGAGCGGAGGCAAAAGACGGCGGCGAAGCCGGCATCCGTGCGGGCCGGATAAGTTTTCACATCCGCGCGTTAAGGTTGGAGGAACCAAGGGGTGAGGGACAATTGAGCCGCTTGAGCAATGAGGTGGAGCTGCTTCGCCGCGTCCCGCTATTCTCCGGGATCGACCCGGCCCGGCTGAAGCTCCTCGCCTATACGTCGGACGTCGTCACGTATCACGCCGGCCAGGTGCTGTTCCGACGCGGCGATGTCGGCGACGCCGCTTATGTCATCATCGAGGGCAGCGCGGAAGTAACGGTGGCCACCGATTCCGGCGAGATTCCGGTCGCTCGGCTGAAGGACGGCGATTTCCTCGGCGAGATCGCCATCCTCTGCGATACGCCGCGGACGGCGACGGTGACCGCCCGCAGCGAGCTGCGGACGCTGCGGATCCGCAAGGAGCCGTTTTTCGAGCTGCTTCGCCAATTCCCGGAAATGGCGATCGAGCTGACGCGGATGCTGGCGGAGCGCCTCACCCGCACGACCGCGGAGCTGATCGAGGTTCAACGGTTGCGGGCCGCCGCGACATGACCGGCCGGGGCATCGCCGGATGAGCGCTTCCCCGTTTCTCGTCCGCGTCTGGGGCGCGCGCGGCAGCGTGCCGGCGCCGGCGGCCGAAAACTGCGCTTCCGGCAGCGACACCTGCTGCGTCGAAATGCGCTGCGGCGAGCATGTGCTGATCTTCGACGCGGGATCCGGCGCGCTCAGCCTGGGCGCCGATCTTCTCTGCCGGAACGTATTCGATCTCGATCTCTTCTTCAGCCATTGCCACTTCGACCACATCATTGGGCTGCCGTTCATCAAGCCGCTCTACGATACGGCCGTGAAAGCGCGGCTTTACGCCGGCCATTTCACCGACGGGACGACCTGCCGGGAGATGGCCGAGCGCTTCATGGGCCCGCCCTATTTCCCGCTCACGCCAAAACAGTTCCGCGCCGACATCGAGTTCCTCGACTTCCAGCCGCCGGAGACTCTCCGCCCGCATCCCGGCATCGCCATCCGAACGGCGCGGCTCAATCATCCGAACGGCGCGGTCGGCTACCGGGTGGAATTCGACGGCCGCTCGGTGTGCTACATCACCGACACCGAGCACGTGCCGGGGCAGCTCGATGCGGGGCTTGTATCTCTCATCCGCTCCGCCGACATCATGATTTATGATTGCATGTACACGGACGACGAGTTCAACCCGTGCATCGGCTACGGCCATTCCACCTGGCAGGAAGGCGTTCGCCTCTGCGAGGCGGCAGGTGTTGAGCAACTGGTCATCTTCCATCACCGCCCCGGGCGGGACGATAGCGGCCTGGAGCGGATCGAGGCGGAAGCCCGGGCGCGCTTTCCCGGCGCGGTCGTCGCCCGCACCGGCCTTGAATTGACGCCGTAGAACCGAGCGGAACGGCAAGATGGCGGAATCGAGCCTCATCACCCAGATCAACGACTGGCTCATCGACCAGGCGCTGGGCGACCCCGATATCGTCGACCTCTTCGAAGGCGTCTGCAACCGGCTCTCCGCCATCGGCATTCCGATCTCGCGAGCGGTGCTGATGTGGTCGACGCTGCATCCGCTGTTCCGAGCCGAGCTGGTGTCGTGGCGAAGAGGCTCTCCCGCCCAGCTGGACCAATTCATCCACCAGGACACAGTGTCCGACGTGTGGCTGCGCAGCACCATGAAATTCATGCTGGACAACAACTTGCAGGTTCTGAGGCGGCGGCTGACGGGACCGGAGAAGCTCGTCGATTTCACGATCCTGGAGGACCTAGCCGCCGAGGGATACACCGACTATCTCATCATCGCCACGGACCTTTTCGCCCGCCCCCATGCTCACGACCAAAGCCGCCGCGGCATGTTCGTCAGCTGGAGCTCCGACCGGCCGACGGGCTTCACCGACGGTGAGCTGGAATGCCTCCAGCGCATCCAGCGCCGGCTATCGGTCGCCTGCAAGACCGTCATCCAGGCGCGTATCTCCCGCAATATCACGGAAGCCTATCTCGGCAAGCAGACCGGTCAGCAAGTCCTCGACGGTTTGATCCGCCTCGGCGACGGGCGGGAGACGCGCGCGCTCGTCTGGTATTCCGACCTCAGGAATTCCACCGGGCTCGCCGAGACGATGCCCAGCGCGGAATTCCTCGATCTTCTCAACGCCTATTTCGAATGCGCGGCGCGCCCGGCCATCGCGGCGGGCGGCGAGGTGCTGGCCTTTGTCGGCGACGCCGTGCTGGCCATCTTTCCCGTGGCCGACGAGGCCGAATTGCCTGCAATCACCCGCCGCGCGCTTTCCGCCCTGCGGGTCTCGCTCATCCTGACCGATCGCATGAATGCCGAGCGAAAGCAGGCCGGCTTGCAGCCGATCCGCTACGGTGTCGGGCTGAATATCGGCGCCGTGATGTACGGCAATATCGGCGTCCCGGAGCGCCTGGCCTTCTCCGCCATCGGGCCGACCGTGATCGAGGTCGCCCGCATCGAGAAGCTTACCAAGACGGTCGGCTCGCGCGTTCTCGCCACGCCGCAAGTCGCCTCCCTGGAGCCGCACCTCTGGCGCTCGGTGGGCGAGCATCCTTTGCAGGGCATCGGCAGGCCGCAAGAAATCTTCGGGTTCCGCGAGGAAGCGGCGGCTCTGGAAGCCGCGTGATCCCGTGCACCCGGAACCAGCCAGGGATTTCCGCTACGAGGACCTGCGGATCTTCGACGCCTTCGAGCGCGTGAGCGAGCCGGGCGTCTACACGCCGCTCCCGGACGATTGGATGGTCGGCGTCGCCGACGTCGTTAACTCCACGGGCGCGCTGAAAGGCGGGCGCTATAAGGCGGTCAACATGGCGGGCGCCTCGGTCGTCGCCGCGGTCATGAACGCGCTCGGCGGGGCCAAATTCCCCTTTGTCTTCGCCGGCGACGGGGCCGTCCTGGCCGTCCCGGCGGAGGCGGGCGGAAGGACGCGTGGGGCAATGGCGGCGACGGCCAACTACGTGGCCGCGGAGTTGGGCCTCGGGCTTCGCGTCGGCATGGTGTCGGTCGGCGCCATCCGTGCCGCCGGCCATGACATGCGGGTCGCCCGTTACGCCGCCTCCTCCGAGGCCATATACGCCATGTTCGCCGGCGGCGGCGCGAGCTACGCCGAAGCCGAGCTGAAGGCCGGGCGCATCACGCTCGATCCGGCGCCCGCGGACAGGCGCCCTGACCTTACCGGCCTGTCGTGCCGCTGGTCGCCGCTACAGGCGCGGCGCGGCGTGATCCTCTCCATCTTGGTCGTCCCGGCGCATGGCGCTTCGCCCGATGCGTTCCGGCGCATCGCGACGGGGGTCATCCGCATGACCGAGGAGGTGGAGCGCGGCGGCAATCCCGTGCCGGTCGGCGGGCCGCAATTCGCGCTCAACCTCCGGGGCTTGAACACGGAGGCCGGCGCCGCACGCAAGCGCTTCGGGTTCCGGCCCATGCGCCTCGCCAAGCTCCTCGGCGAAATGCTGATCGGGATCGCGCTGGACAGAGCGGGGCGGCCGCTCCACGGCTTCGACCCGCGGCGCTACCGCTCCTGGGTCCCGATGAACTCGGACTTTCGCAAGTTCGACGACGCCTTGCGCATGACGATCGACTGCGCGCCTGAAGCGGCGGATCGGATCGAGGCGTTCCTGGTGGAGGCGGAGGCGGGGCGGATCGTCGATTACGGCCTGCACCGGCAGAATGCGGCGCTGATGACCTGCATCGTCCCGTCCATGTTCGAGGACGATCATTTGCATTTCCTTGACGGCGCCGGCGGCGGCTATGCGCTCTCGGCGCGAGTCATGAAGGAACGGCTGGCGACCCGCGGGAGCGCCGGCGCGGGGCTTGACGCCTGATGCGGGACGAGGCCCGGCGTCTTGGCTTCGGTCTCCTGACGCTTTCCGGCCTGAGACGGCGCGGCTTCTTCATCCCTTATCGCTACGCCGATCATGTCCCCTCCCGCCCCAACCGTGCGCCCTACGAAGCCTTGGAGCCGCTCTTCGCGGCCGCCGAGCCAGCCTTCGCCGCTCTCCTGGATCGCATCGACGCTCATGCCGGGGCGCTGCAGGCGATCGGCGGCGGCAGGCCGCCGGAGCCGCGCTGGCGGCAGGACTGGTTCCCGCGGCTCGACGCGGCCGCCGCTTATGTGCTGCTCCGCGACCGCCGGCCGCGGCGGATCGTCGAGGTCGGCTCCGGCCATTCCACCCGTTTCCTGGCCCGCGCGATCCGCGACGCTGGTCTCGCAACCGAACTCACCGCGATCGACCCGGCCCCTCGCGCCTCCCTGGACGGGCTGGGCGCCAGCATGATCCGCAAGACGGTCCAGGAGGCGGGCGTCGCGCCTTTCGCCGCGCTTGCGCCGGGCGACATGCTTTTCATCGATTCAAGCCATATCCTCCTGCCCGGCACCGACGTGGATTTCCTCTTCAACCGCGTTCTGCCCACCCTTCCCGCCGGAGTGCTGGTGCATATCCACGACGTGTTCCTCCCCGACGATTACCCGCCCGGTTGGGACTGGCGCGGCTACAACGAGCAGCTTGGCGTGGCGGCGCTGATCCAGGGCGGCGGTTTCCGGCTCCTCTGGGCGAGCCGCTACGTCGCGACCCGGATGGCGGACGCGGTGGCGTCCAGCGCTGCCGGCGGGCTCGACCTCATGCCCGACGCCCATGAAGCGAGCCTTTGGCTCGCAAAGGTTTGAGAAGCGTTCCAAGTGCACGCACGCAGCGCTTCAAAACCGCGCTACACTCCTTCGACAGGCTCGGAAATCTCGACCGAACCCCACTCCCTTGCATGCGCCACCAATTGCAAGGGGTTCTCCACGCCAAGGCTGGCCAGCACTTTCGCAGCGTCCAGCGCTTCACTGGTCATGATGCCGGCTTCAAGTCCGGCGC
The DNA here is from genome assembly GCA_013812985.1 of Hyphomicrobiales bacterium. Next base: position 19,474 of record JACCSN010000774.1, read on the forward strand.
CTTCGATCCTGAATTCGAAGTGGCCGTAGATGTCGATACGCGTGGCTGTGAGCAGGATCATCCCTTGCTAAAGTCGTTCAGCCATGTTGCGTTGCGACCGATCGTGGAGAAAGCCCCGGCAACGGACCTTTGAGACGGGCGCCTCATGCAAAATGATCTTGCCTCCAAGCCCCTCGATCTGACTGGCAGATGGCGCGTGATCCACTTTGTCGAGACCTCGCAGCGCCGGGATTTCGTCGGACTGGATATCGAGTTTCACATCACTTTCTTCCAGGATGGCGGGCAGCTTGCCGGCGAGGGAGAGAAGTTCCTCGTCGATCGCCAGCCCGCCGATCCCGATGAGGTCTCGCGCCTGGCGATCACCGGCTGGGCGGATGATGAGGAGGTTCGAATCTCCTTGATGGAGAGCTCGCCACAAGGCCCTGATCGCACCATTATCGGCGAGATCGTGTGGAAGGCGCTCAGTCCGGATCACATGATCGGCAGCTTTCGCGTGGACCTGGCCGAGACCAGCGGCCGCTCCGAGGCGATGCGCCAGGCGGGTTGAGACCTGCCGCCGGCTCGAAAAGCAGGCCCTCCGCCGCTATCGCGACGAGGGCGTCTCCTGGCGCCGACCGAGCCCGGACCCGACTTCGTCCATTGCACCTGCCCATCGCGGCGTGCGAGCCGTCATCGGCCGCCCGGCCTGGAATTCACCGACAGTTCACCAAGTTGCGTTTTCACTCCGGCGATTGCTCCGATATGCTGAGATCGAAATCCCGCCCCCGCAAATGCCTGCTTCAGAACTTTCGCTACAAGGACGGTAAATGGCCAGGGTCGCGTACGTGATGCTCGCCCACGAGCAGCCGGACCAGGTTGCCGCGCATGTCGAGCTGCTCACCGCGGCCGACCCTTCCGCCGTGGTTCTCATCCATTATGACGGAAATGCGCCGGCGGCGGACTTCACGGTTCTGAAGGATCGCCTGTCATCCGATCCCAGGGCATTCGTGGTTCCCGACCGTGCCCGGTGCGGGTGGGGAGAGTTCGGTCTGGTCCAGGGTCCTCTCAACGCGCTTCGCGAGATCGCCAGGCTGAATGCCGAACCTGATTACGTCTACCTGATCAGCGGATCCTGCCTGCCGATCCGCCCGCTTGCCGAGCTCAACAGATTTCTCGATGAGCAGGCTGGAACGGAATTCATCCAGGCCGAGGACGCAAGCTGGATGCTGGCGGGCCTCAGGCGAGAACGTTTCGAGTTTTATTTCCCGCTGAGCTTCAAGAAGCGGCGGCGGCTCTTCGATCTGTTCGTCCGCCTGCAAAGGTGGCTGAAGGTAAAGCGTAAGCCGCCGGACATGCTTGAGCCCCGCTTCGGATCGCAATGGTGGTGCCTGACCTGGAGCACGTGCCGAGCGATCCTCGCCTATCTCGACAAGCGGCCGGATGTGTCGAGCTTCTTTCGCCTGACCTGGATCCCCGACGAATCGTTCTTTCAGACGCTCGCCTTTCGGTTCGCCGACCGCTCGCGGCTGGCCGGGCGGACGCTGACGCTTCATCAGTTCAGCGCCAAAGGCAAACCGCTGGTGTTCTTCGATGAGCATGAGCCGTGGCTCTTCGCCCAGAAGTTCTTTTTCGCCCGCAAGATATCGCCGGAAGCAACCCTTCTGAAGCGGAAGATCGCGGCAATCGCGGCCGAGCCGCACCGGGACCGCCCTATTCATGAGGTTGGCGGGACGACTCCTTTCTACGCCGCGGCGATCTGGCTGCGCGGAAAGCGGGAGCGGCCCGGTCAGGTGTTCCGGCCGGATCACCGAGTGGAAAGCTACCCCGGCTCGATGAGCCGGAACGTCAGGCCCTATGTCATGCTTTTTGGTCCGGGAACCGCTACCCGAATCGCCGCCAAAGCCATCCACCGGAATGGTGGCGTCGTTCTCGGGCGCCTGTTCCACAGGGAACGCGTCGGCTTCGATGATCATGGCGAGGAGCTCCGCGGGCTCACGCCAGGTGATGTCCGGATCCGCGATTTCGACCTCTCGCTCTACCTCTGCCGCGCCCTCGACCGGGCGCCGCCTTTGCCGGTGATCGAGCAGGCGCTGTTCGACAACCCCAAGGCCACATTTCTGGCCTATGACGACCCGAATTGCCTGTTCGTCGCTTGCCTCCCCCGCCCCGATGTCTTTGGCCTGCCTCGCGACTGGGATGCTGAGACATGGCGCCTGTTCCTGGCCCTCGGCATCGTGGAGCCGGGCAGCAAGATGGCGCCGGAGTTCAGCCCGGCATGGCGGGAGCTGATCCAGTCTGTCGGCGACGAGGGCCTTTGGGCCTATACGATCGAACGGCTTCTCAAGCCCTATGATGAGCATGAAATCATACCCTGGCTGAAGCAAAAGGGTGTAGCCGCCACAGGCAGGAGCAATCTCCTGATCATGTCATGGGGCGGCGACCATGGCGGGCGACGGGCGTCGCTCGACGAGATTGCGCGCGTTCAGACCCAATGGATCCACGGCGAAGCTATCGACCGGGACGCCTTCGAGGCCGCCGCCGTCGCCCTCAGCGAAGCCCGCCTCAGTCAGGCCGAGATCGAGGCGCCCGCCGAAATCGCCGAGCGGCTATTCAGCACCTTGGCCAGGCAAAGAATGTTCGGAATGGAGCCGGGCAGCCGCCTCGAAGTCGTTCCGATGTCCGGCAGACGGTCCTGACGAGGCAGAGGATGGTCACGGGGACGGTCATGAAAGCGAAGCGGGGGGTGGGGGCCCTGGTCGGGCAAGGCGTCGGCACGCTGAGGAGCTACCCTCCATACTTATCCCGAGCATACGTGAAGTCGTTCAGCCTCCGGCCGGTCGCCAACCGGACGCGCAACTTGGCCCGAAGCGACATCGTTCTCGTTTCCTGCCAGCGCAACGAACTCGCTCGCCTGCCGCACTTCTTCGATCATTACCGCAGGCTCGGAGTGAGGCATTTCCTGTTCGTCGACAACGATTCGGACGACGGCAGCAGGGAGTGGCTGAGCCGGCAGCCGGATTGCTCGGTCTGGCGCACGACAGCCAGCTACCGGCGCGCCAATTTTGGCATGGATTGGTGCAATGCCCTCTTGCGGCGCTATGGCGGGGGGCGCTGGTGCGTCACCGTCGATCCCGACGAATTCCTGGTCTATCCGCGAATGGAAACGCGGTCCTTGCGCGCGCTGTGCCAGTTCCTCGACGACGAAGGGCGGCGCTCCTTTCACGCCCTTATGATCGACGCCTATTCCGACCGGGCGCTGAGCCAAACCGAATATGCGATTGGCGACAACCCGTTCGCGGTCTGCCCTTTCTTCGACCGCGACGGGTATTCGCAAAGGGCCGGATGGGGGCGCTCCACCTACATTCAGGGCGGCCCCAGGATGCGCGCCTACTATGCCGAGCTCCCGGAGAAGGCTCCCGCGCTGAACAAGATCCCGCTGATCAAATGGCGATGGTATTATTATTATCGCTCCTCTATGCACGATTGTCGGCCGCTTTACCTGAACAACCCGCAACACCGGAGCGAAGCCCCGCCGACCGGGTGCCTCTTTCACTTCAAGTTCATGTCCTCGCTTTCAGCCAAGGTGGCGGAGGAGATGCGGCGCCAGCAGCATTACGCCGGCAGCGCGGAATACAAGCGATACGGATCGGTGGATGATCTTACGTTGTTCCGGGACGGATTGAGCGTTCGCTATGAATCGCCGCGGCAGCTGGTCGATCTTGGTTTGATGAACGAGGGGGAGTGGTTCTGACCGTCGATGGGCGTCAGACGCGGGAATCTCGAGCGGCTTTACGCCCGGCAAAGGTACAAACGCGGAATGCGAACTCGCATCCGACAGATCCGCCTTACGTGCTATCCTGCCCCAAGCTACCGTCGGGGCGGAGGCGACCGTGAAACTCTATCGAAGGCTGCAGTTTCGCGTGAAGCAGTTTTTCCGTATCCGCGTCCAAACTGTGCTGCGCGGAAGGCGATATATTGAGAGATGGTATTTCGAGTTTCGTTCCAATTTTGTCTCTCAAATAATCGGTAAATTGACCTAAGCTCTCGTAGGGAAACACGCGATCGACGCCAACCGATCCGTCTACGTCATTGAACAGGGCCATTTGATCACCTATCCGGGCATAGGGGCGTGGTTCGGAGGAGCAGTAAGAGCGCACAAATTCCGAATAAGACACGTCTCCTGAGTAATTGTGACGGCGAGAACCTTTGGCATGTTTCAGGGCGTCGCGGGACCGATACCTGTACCAGCTGTGGACCCAAGATGTCGGTTCTCGCATGATGCAAATAACCGTATAGTCATCACGCTTTAGGTTGTGCCCCCGCTCGATCAAAGGTGCTATTTGCTTCAAGAACTTGCGATAAGTCATGTGCTTCAGAACTGGCGAAGCTGTAAGCGAAATGCCGGAAAAAGGTAGCAGAGCGCTTTCAACGGAAGACGACGCAGTCTTAGTGCTGCAAAGAAACACGATTCTGGATTCATGCAAAAATAGCAAGACGGCTGCTCCTCTATTCCTTCCGCCCTGACCTGCGATCAAGACTCCGCAGCAAAGGCGCGACGAACTCGCCTAGAAGCGTTTGGCCGTCAGGGAGCGCGCGACGCACGAACCGGGCGTGCTCAGCAGGCGGAAATAGTTCCGCATCCAAGCGCCCCAGTATCTCTTGTGAGATTCTTCTGTTGCTGTCATAAAATCTCTCCATGATCAGGTTCTTGACGGAGGCCGGAAAGACTGGCGTTGGATGCTTGCTTGTGAAAGCTGCCGCATTCAATGATCTCAGGACGGCCATCCGCGTCTGCGGCGAAAGCGCGGCCATGCCAAGGTGCCGGACGATCTCCAGGCTGCCTGCCGACAACGAGCTGTTAGCTTTTCTCGCGGGCTGAACGAGAAGGCTCTGGTCGATGCCGATGCGGCGGCAGAACTCCTGAACGCTGTCTTGGACCTCATCAAAAAGGACAAGCTCAACCTTTGGAGATGCCTCGCGCCACCTAAAGTAAAGCGTGTCATAGTAGAGCCAATGGTATTCAGGCAATGTTCCGAGGAACTCGAGTGGGCTCATAACCGACGCCGGGCGATTGAACGGCCATTTTACGTTCTGATTGTACCAGGACTCGACCCAGTCGTCCTGCCGCCGCACAAACAAGATCACCTGCGTGTCGAAGCGCGCCGCGATACGGGCGATCAGCGAGCCGTCGACTATTCGGCACATGTCCTCCGCGCTGACGATGACATCCCGTCCCTCACTGTCATGGATGGCGTCCGCGAACTCGTCCGGGGTGATCGAGCCTTTCAGGAGTTTCCAGGCAAGTTCTTGATGGTTGTCTTTCGGGGCCGTATAGGCGAAACCCTGGTCGGCGAGAGCCTGGCGGTTGTGGGCGAGATATTGCTGGATCGAGGTGGTTCCGGTCCTGTGGACTCCTGCGTGCAAAATCAGCTTTGGCATTCACCCTCCAAACAAGGAAGCGCACCCTAGGTCCAGACCCTCTGGCAGGCAAGCCGAGCCGAAGGCACTCTCGGCTACCATCGCCCGCGGGGAAATCGAATGGAGCCAGCTTTTCCCAATCGTATGGCGGCGTTTGGCGCCTCTAAAGAGGCGCAAGCCGTCCGGAAAGCCGCTGGTCCGCCTAGCTTGCGCAGCAATCGCCTGATAGAGGGAGCGCATGGCCGGCATGCAGATTTCGAACGGATAAGGGGATCTTGTGGTCTTGAAAAAGCAAGTGCGCGTGGTCGGGTTGATCCGCTTCTCCATGCTGTTCGGCGAACATCCGTTCAAGAAAGGCAAGGGCATGGCCTTTCCAGACCTTGTCAAGATGATCATGTCGGAAGAGCGCCTGCTGACCCGGTTCCACCTGTTCCAGACAGTCTGCCTACCCTCACTGGACGCGCAGCGATCCGACGAATTCAAGGTGCTCCTGATCTCGTCGCGCTTCATGCCGCGTCCCTGGCAGGAAAGGCTCCGTGATCTTATCGCCAGCCGGGGTCATCTCGAAGTTGTCTTCGCGGACGAGGACAGCACGGTTGCAAACGAGGCCGGTCGATTCGTTGCCGACGGCCTCAAGGCGGGACCGGTCGCCTCCTTTCGGCTGGACGACGACGACGCGCTCGCCTCCGATTACATCGAGTCCTTGGCCGCGTATCTCAATCCCGCCAACGTGGGTTCGATGGTGTCGTTCAGCAGCGGATATTACTTGCAAATCGATGGCCCGGATCAGACCTGCAAGCTCGCCGAGGTCCACGTCCCGAAGCTCAGCGCCGGCATGGCGATGATCTCTCGCGCGACCGCCTTCCGAAACGTCTATAAGACTGGAACAAGGCACAACAACGTCGACCTCAAATGGCCCGTGATCCTGGATGGGCGACGGCCGATGTTCTTGATGACGTCGCATGGCGAGAACGATTCCGGCCGGGGCGAATCCGCCCGCCTCGGCAAGCTGGAATGGGAATCGCCGGAGACGGCGGCGAACACTCTTGCGGCCCGGTTCCCGACCGTGGACGTGGCCCGGCTGGTCAGGGGCATGGCCCTATGACCGCCGGTCAGCCGCTGGCCCCGCACAGCGGCTGCGTTGCAGGGCAAGCGCCGCATCATCCAGAATGCGTCCGGAGGGGCCGGCTGCTTTGGCTGCAGCTCTCCGCGTCCATTGACCTTCAAAAGGCGGATTAAATGAAGAACATTTATGTCAAGATCTACGGTGAGAGGAACTCAGGAACCCAATATCTTCATCGAGTGATCGACAGGAACTTCACGTGCAAGATCCTTGAACACGGATACACCTCGCCGTTTCGGAATATCTCTATTTATCTTCAAGATATTGCGAAGGGTGACAGATTGGTCGCTTCCCAAAGAATTCAGGACATCGACAACAAACGCCTTATCCATTCCGACTTCGGCTGGAAGCATGGCAATCCTCAAATGGATGCCATTAAAACCGCGCAACATCGGAATCTCACGCTCTTCCTGGCAATGACAAAGAACCCGTATTTCTGGGCAAAGTCATTTTATGAAAGGCCGTATGCGAACCTAAGCACCAAGCCAAAGGGGTCCTTTTCGGAATTCCTTACAACTCCTTGGGTCCCCTCCGACCGGGATAACACAAGTATGGTTTTTTTCGACAATCCAATACACATGTGGAACGAGAAAATCGGAAGCGTTCGCCAGCTTGAATCTTATGTCTCTGCCTTCCAATTGGTCAGATATGAAGACATGCTCACGTCATTCGAGCCGACGCTTGAGAGAATAGGCCAGCTTCTGCACCGCGCCGGAAGGAGATGGGAAAACGTTACGGCCAGCCCAAAAGGAGATCCTCTCTCCTTTGCGGATTATCAACAGAAATATTCGCCGGATCGGATAGCAGGAATCATGTCTCGGGAAGACATCCTGTTCATCTCCGGGAATCTGGACGCCGAGCTTATGCGCTGGTGCCGGTACGAGCTCGTGGCCTAGGCTAGTCTCGCGTGAGCAGCATCCCCGGCGCCAGCCAGAATGGCGGCAAGCAGAGCGGCGTCGAGGAGAGCGGGAGGATGGAATCCTTGAGGCGAATCCCGATTGCGTCCCGCACGAAGGCGCGGCGCGCCTTGATGCGCCCATGCACGGCCGGGTAGACCGCCCGTAAATCCTCGCGCAAGGTCGCGTCCGCGAACGTCACGGAATCTTCGCAGTTCAAGGCCCAACCCGCCCGCAGCGGAAACGGGATGATGTCGACCTGGAACGGCATGCCCGAGCGGAGCCTCTCCGTGGAGCCTGCCCGGATCGGGGTGTGAACCCATTCGTCGTGGCCCACGAGGTGGCCAGGATTGAGCTCCGACCCGAGCTGCCCCGAGGCCAAGGCGGCCGTGACCGTCTCGAAGGCATCGCCTCCGGCGACCCCGATATCGGCGGCCTCGTACCAGGCTGCGAGGCCCATGAAATAGGCTTTGGCGATTTCGAGGAACCGGTCGTCGGATTGAGCCAGCAGGCCCCGCGCGCGACGACAGGCCGCCCCAGAAGCCGATCGCCGTGGTCACGCCGTCGCCATGGCTCGTCACCCGGCCGGTCGGGCTTCGAAGGCCGATGATCTTGGTCCCCGGGCTGCCGGAGGCGAACATGACATGGACGCTGAACGGCTCTCCGGCGTAACCCATCCGGGATGCCGCGAGATACTCGTTGTCGCCTTCGCGGATTTGGCTCACGATCCGCCAGACCGCCGCCGACGCACGCGCGGCGCCCCACTCGCCCGCCGCGATCTGGTGAACGTCCACGACAGCGCGAAGGCCGGTTTCCGGGTGCATGAGGGTGCGAGTTGCATCGACCACGGACCCCGAAGCTCCCGCCGCCGCCCTCAGGCTGTCCACGACGAAGGCGGAAGCGTGAAACGTCGCGGCTTCCGAGTCCCACTCGTCCGACTCGAGGTATTTCCAGCCGACGAGCCCGATGCTGTCGCCGCCCTTGATGCCGATCTCGCGCAGAACCGCGACCAGGTTGGGTCGTCGCGACCGATCCTGTCCCATCAAGCTCATCGACTGGCAGAGCACCACCTCGACATCGGGCAGCCCGGCGAGCGGCGCATAGCCGTAACATTCGTTGCCGACGACGAGAATGCGGCGGCCACTTGCGCCGGCCAGGAACACCGCTTCCTCAAAGCGCGGCTCGAAGCCCGCCAGGAAGGCGATATTGGCCATGTGCTCGCGGTCGGCGTAGACCGCCAGCCAATCGCAACCGGCCTTGGCGTAAGCGGCGGCGCAGCGGGCCTCGTAGACGTCGGCCGGAATCCGGGGCTGTTCGAGCGGCATCCCAAAGTCGGGAATCTGGACGGACCTCAGGCTGACGGACATAGCTGTTCCTCCGCGACGCGTTTCGGCTAGCTCGCTGGCGTGATTGTCCTCACCCCAACCGCTTGAGCACAAGGGAGAAACGCTTCGTCGACGTCGCTAGCGTCGCAAATGGAAGGCCGACGCACGCGCAACGGCGGACCCGCCTCTCACACCCCGTCAGGGTCTACCGCCGTTCGCTCATCCGCTAGGCAGGATCGCGATGCCCATCGCGCGTTCAACGAACCAGATGGCCCCGATCGCCGCGATCACCAGGGACGCGACCGGCAAGGCGACGCGACCGTACGACGCCTGGCGGCTGGCCAGCACCAGGAGCGGCAGCACGGCAAGCACGATCGCGAGCTGGCCGAGCTCCACCCCGACGTTGAAGGCGAACAGCGCCGTGAGCAGCCCCTGACGCGGCAGGTTAAGGTCGCCCAGCACGTTCGCGAACCCGAAGCCGTGAACCAGCCCGAAAAAGAACGCCACCAGCCAAAGCCTCCGCGTCACGACCGGGACGATGTTGTTGAACGCCGCCAGCGTGATGGTCGCCGCGATCGCGCTCTCGACGAGAGGCACGGGAAGGTTCACCACTTCCAGAGCGGCAAGCCCGAGCGTCAGCGAATGCGCCAGCGTGAACGCCGTGACGACCTTGGTGATGGCGACAAGCGCGGCGCCCAAGCCGTCAACCGGCGCCCACGCCCCGGCCCGGCGGGCGACCACGGCGCCAAGAAGCAGGGTGATGATGAACAGGATATGGTCGTAACCGATCCAGATATGGTGCGCGCCGTGCCAGACGAACGTGGCGAACAGCGCGGCGGCGCTCGAGCTGCCGGGGTCGAGCGAAACCCTCGAGGCTTCGGGGGTCATGACAAAGCTCTGCGTGCCGCCCGCCGAGGTGACCGCGACAAGACCGCGATGCTGCGCGTCGACATCGAACATGAGATCGTAGCCGATCTCCAGCGAACCGCCCAGGGACGGGCAGGCGCCCTGGAACGGGATGATCAGATAGGTCTCGCCGCCGCGCGCATCGATTGCGGCCGGCTGGCTCGTCAGGGCGCACTGACCGCCGGGAGCGCCGATCGAGATGCGGTCGAGCACCGCACGGCCGATCTCGGCCTCGCGGGCCCGGAACTCGCCCCAGACGATCCTGCCGTCGCCGTCGGCGTCGAGATTATACGCTGTATCGAGGTCGCGGACCGCGAGATCGATGCTTCCTTCGAGGGCGTCATCGCCGACCGAGACGGAGAGAAACCCGTAGCTCTGCGTATGCGCCGAAGCGCCGGCGGGGGCGAGCGCCGCGACAAGAGCGAGCGCGCCGGCAAGCAGCGGACGCAAGGTGGTCATGAGCTTTTCTTCTCGAACCGTTTGAGAAGCGGAGTGACGCGGACGTCGACAAGCCCGGTTCCGCCGATGAAACCGACGACATCCTCCGCCGCGGCCGGTTCGCCGGCGGCGATGGCGGATTCAAGCACGAGACGCGCATCCGCCAGCTCCTTCTGAACCTTCCAATTCTCCAGCGCGAGGGAAAGAGCTCCTTTGGCGTCACCCTCGATTTCCAGCCGGAAGCGAGCCTCCTCACGCAGATGCAGGCGCACGCCGCTCGCCTTGGCGGCAGCGAAGCGCTCGTTGAGGACCGCCGCCCAACCGGCGAGCCGCGCATCGCCCACGCGCTTGGCCGCGATCGCCCGGCGCAGCATGAGGACATCGGCTTCGCCCTTGCCGTCGAGCAGCTTCAGGACCTCGGCGGGACGGCCGGTCTCCAGGAGATGATCGGCGGCGCCGGCGAGCGAGGGAACATCCGCGGCGCCCAGCGCGGCGGCATCGGCGAAGAACAGGTCGGCGTCCCTGCTTCGACCGAGGCCCACCGCGATATCGGCGAGAACGGCAAGCGCGAAGCGGCGCGTGGTGTCGTCCGGCGTGCTGTCGGAATCGAGGGCGCCGGCAAGGCTGACGTAGCCTTCCCGCGCCGCGCCGGTCAGCGCCTCCACACGCGCGCGGCAAACAGCCGCCGGAAGCGGTCCGATCGCGCGCGGCAAATCGCGGCAATCAGCCGCCGCCCCGGCGGCATCGCCCACCACCAGCCGCACAAAGGCGCGTGTCAGGCGCGCCTGCGGGTTGCCTGGGTTCTGGTTCAAAATGGCGTCGAGATCGGCGAGCGCGCCCTGGAAGTCGTGGAGAGCCTGCCGGATCACCGCCCGCAACACCCGCGCCTCTTCAGGGGGGTTCGCCTCGTTCCACCAAGGCGCGAGCGCCGCCTGGGCCTGGCCATAGCGGCGCGGATCGGCGGAGGCGCGGCCCGCCTCGATGGCCAGACGGGCCACTCGTACCGCCAGGCCGAGATCTGTCGGGTTGCGCGCCAGGTCGGTCTTGGCCGACCGCAGATCCGGAGAGCCGCCGGGGCGCCCGGCGGGCACGATCGCTAGGACGAAGGCATCGTCCGTCGGGCGCTGGGGCGCTGCAGCCGCCAACTCACCCGAGAGCGCCAAGATGAGCGCTGTCAGGCGGACAAACCGGCGAAACACGAGAAGGCGCCGACGCGGCATGGGACGGCTCAAGGATGGCGTATAAGAGGAATGAACACGCTAAGGTGCAAGCAAACAAGGCCAGTTCTTATCCCTGAGCCGGAGGGCGGGGATGGCCATTCCTGGCGGCCATCCCCTTCGTGAAACCCTTATCGAAACGTTTCGCCGTGATGCTCGTGAACCCGGCCGTTCAGCGGCGTCGCCGCGTACGGGAACACGTCGTTGAACGTAATCTCGTTCTGCGTCACGCCGTCGACGTTCACATCCGAGAAA
>JACCSN010000829.1 GCA_013812985.1 Hyphomicrobiales bacterium
AACGGAATTCATCTGTTCCCGGTGCAATAGGATATTGATATTTTGAATAAGAATAACCATTATAAGGACACAACTGTCGTTCTTGGAGAAGCTAAGGGCTCCGCAGTCATTTCTGCCATTCAGAGAACCCCGCCGGCCTCTTCAATGTTGATAATGAACTGCCTTTTGACAGCACTGAGATGGGTAGCAACTGCGACTGCGGCCTTTTCGGGACTGCCGACGGCTATCGCTTCCGCAATAGATCGATGTTCGCGGTGGACATCAATCGGCGTCTCAAGTGGTGTAATGTGATGGCTGCGTGCGATATGCATATGCACCTTTAGCCTAGAATAGATCTCCTGGATTTGGCTGTTGTTGCTGCTCTCCACGATAGCTATGTGGAAATTTTGGTCCCATTCGATGAAGGAATCATAGTCGGTGTAGATGTCACCCTTAGTGGCAGCACACATTTGCTCCAGAGCGGAGAAGAGTCGTTCGACGAGAGCTGGCGCGGGTGCTGAAGCGGCTTTTCGGGCACAATGCAGTTCGATGACCTCTCGGATCTCGAACATTTCCCGGATATCCTGTGCATGAAGCGTACGAACGAAAGAGCCACGCCGCGGCCGGATCTCCACCAGACCTTCTGACGCGAGCTGCTTAAGCGCATCGACGACAGGTGTGCGGCTCACACCGATAGCCGCTGCGATCACGTCGATGGGGATCTGATCACCCGATTTAAGCTGCCGGTGGAGGATGCGGCCGCGGATCGCCCGATAAGTCAAGGCGGTCAGGTCAGCATACTCAAGCGGCTCGAAGTCGAGGCTCATTGAATCAAAACGCTCCGACATGGCGCGTCAGCTTCTGTTGGTGTGACAGTCGCCATGTCAATCCGGTGTTTGACACGTACAATGTGAAATGTCACGGTTGGCGCTCGGACGAATGCGGGACCCGGCGGCCCACATAGGGCTCGGCTCAAAACAGCTTGGGGGGAAATCATGCCAAGAGTCGGCGCAGGGATCACATGATGTCCCTCTTCCAACATTGCCGTTGGCGCACGGCTCGACGCGGGATCTCGGTTGCCGCGCTGTCAGATGTGGACGTGTAATGTTGCAAGCCACGCGCCCGGTATGGTCGGCCCAGTACCTTCGGACTGGGGCATTGGTATTGGTAGCCGCGCTGATCGGTTTGTACCTTTATACGTATGCCCCGTCCTTTTTTAAGCTCAACAATGCCGTCAACATTCTGGTCCAGGCTTCCATTCTCGGAGTGCTGGCCATCGGCATGACCTACGTCTTGGTCTCCGGGGGGATCGATTTATCGCTTCCTGCCAACATGGCCTTGGCCTCAGTATTGGGAGGACTTTACGTTCAGGGCGGCGGCAGCATCGTCGTCGGCTGCTTCATCATGGTTGCAGCGGCCACTGCACTCGGGACCATGAACGGGATCGCCGTCGCCTATCTGCGCATGATTCCCTTCGTCGTGACGCTGGCAACCATGACGCTCGCGAGCGGGGCCGCAGTCTGGCTCAGCGAGTCCGTCAGCATCACGGGATTTCCGGAAAGCTTCTTCGACGTGCTGCTGGCGCGTGTCGGCGGCGTGCCGCTTTCGGTCTATGTGCTTGGCGCTCTCACTCTGATCAGCTCCCTGATATTCTCCTCCACGATCTTCGGCCGATGGCTCTATGCGATCGGCATCAATACGCGCGCGGCCCAGGTGGCGCGTGTTCCGATCGGCTTGGTGACCTGGCTTTCTTACGCAGTCGCTGGCCTTATGGCTGGAATTACCGCCATCCTCCTGACGGCCCGGCTCGGATCCGCCTCGGCCAATATGGGCAGCGACAGCGTCGTGCTCGATATCGTATCGGCCTGCGTGGTCGGCGGGGTTAGCATCTATGGCGGAGTCGGTCGCCCGCTGGGAGCTGTCCTGGGGGCGATATTCATTACGGCACTTAGCAACAGCCTCAACTTGCTGGGCGTCTCCTTTTATTTCAGCCTCATCGTTAAGGGATGCGTAATTATCGGGTTCATCAGCCTCGACAACCTGGCGAGGCAGCCCCGATGACTTCTGTCGCCCCGTTTCTTCGGCTTGCCGGGATCTCCAAGCGGTATCCCGGCGTGACCGCGCTCGAAGACACCCATTTGGAGGCTTATCGCGGCGAAGCGGTTGCCCTGATGGGAGCTAATGGCGCCGGTAAATCCACGCTCATGAATATCCTTGGAGGCGTCGTATCGAAAGACGCTGGCGCCATATTGCTGGACGGAAGCGCGGTCGACATCGATTCACCCCGCGATGCGGCGGTGTACGGGATAGCTTTCGTCCATCAGGAACTCAACATGCTGCCGTCAATGACGGTCGCCGAGAACGTCTTTGCGAACAGCTACCCGATGCGCGGACCGCTTGTCGATCACGAACGAATGGTCTCTCTGACACGCAAAGTATTGGGCCGTCTGGGCTGCTCCTTCGATGCAAAAGACAAAGTGGAGAACCTCGGCACCGGTGACCGCCAGATGGTGGAGATCGCGCGCGCCCTCGTCCGCGATCCCAGGGTCGTCATCTTTGATGAGCCGACCTCCTCTCTGACCGATCGCGAGAAGCGGCGTCTATTTCAGATCATCGATGCCCTCAAGCGCGATGGCGTGGCGATAATCTACATCACCCATTTCCTCGATGAGATCTTCACCGTTTGCGAGCGCGTCGCGGTGATGCGAAACGGCCGCACGGTGGGAATGGGGGTGATCGGCGATTTTTCAACGGCGGATGTGGTACAACTGATGATCGGCGAGGCGGAAGTGCGGGAGCGTCTGGCTGGCCCCGCCGCTGCACGCGCTCAGCCGGTGCTGACAGCCGAAGGCGTGACGCGCCGCGGCGTCCTGCATGATATCAGCCTTGATCTGTACGCTGGCGAGGTCGTCGGGCTTTGGGGACTGCTTGGCTCAGGACGCACTGAACTGGTGCGTGCCCTTGTCGGACTGGACCCGATGGATGCCGGAACCCTTCGCCTGCGCCGCGCGGGTGAACTCGTGTCCGTAACACCCGCGGAAATTCACCGGGAAACCGGGTTTGTCACCGAGGATCGTCGTGGGGAAGGGCTGCTGCTGCCGCTGTCTGTGGAAGCGAACCTCTCGCTCGCGAGCCTCCTCCAGCTCCTCAATCCCTTTCGACTTATCGATCGTGGCAAGGAAGGCGCTCTGGCGGAAGATTCTATCGCGCGCCTCAAAGTCAAGGTGGCCAGTCGCGCCCAATCGGTCGGCACGCTCAGCGGCGGCAACCAGCAAAAGGTTGTCCTTGGTCGCTGGCTTGCAACGCGGCCTCGCCTTTTCTTCCTTGACGAGCCGACGCGCGGCCTCGACGTTGGCGCGAAAGCCGAAATTCTCAAGTTGACCGTGGAATTGGCTCAAGCCGGAGCCACCGTCCTGATCATTTCCTCGGAGTTGGAAGAGATCATGAGCGTCTCCGACCGATATCTTCTGATGTCGCGCGGACGGATCGTCGGCGAATTGCCGGCGGCGGCTACTCGCGAGGAGCTGATGCGAGGCGTGTCCGGGGAAGTAGCTGCGGAATTTGCCGCATGACCGCCCGCATGGAGGCAGCGCCAAGCGCGCCGACAGGCATGCTCCCAGCTTTGGCGAGGGCATGGCGGTTACTACTTGGCTACGGCTTCCTGATCGTGTTGGCCGCTGTTTTCGCGTTCTTCAGCTTGGCGACCGACAGTTTCCTCACGATTGGCAATGTGCTCGCCATGCTGCACGCGATGGCACCTCTCGTCATCATCTCCTGCGGCATGGCGCTGGTGGTCATGGCAGGGAAGCTTGACATTTCGGTCGGATCTATTGCGTTCCTGTCCTGTGCCGCCGGCGTGATCCTGATGCGGGAAATGGGCGTGCCCGCTCTCGCGGCAGCGGTGATCATCCTGGCTGTCGGGGCACTGCTTGGGGCGGTCAACGGGTTGATCGTTGTAGTTATGCGGGTTAATCCGTTGATCGCTACGCTTGGCGCCATGATCGCATTCCGCGGGCTCGCCCTGGAGCTGACCGGTGCGCGTTCCCATACGCTTCCCGACGGGGTACGCGAACTCGGGAATGCATCAATAGGTCCAGTGTTCATCGACATACTCGTCGCTGCGGTCGTCCTCGTCGCGGCCCATATCGTCCATCAGCGCACGCCTTTTGGGAGGCAGGTGACCGCGATCGGGAACGGCGACCAGATCGCTGCGCGCGTCGGAATACCTGTTGGGCGCGTCGTCTTTCTCGCCTTTGTCCTCTCCGGCCTGCTTGCCGCGTTGGGCGGGATTGTCGCCTCGCTTCAAGTTGGCGCAGTCACGGCCTACCTCGGCAAGGGACTGGAGTTCAGCGCTGTGGCCGTCGTCGTGGTCGGCGGGATCAGCCTCTTCGGAGGGCGCGGATCAATTCTCCAGGGCGTCGCCCTCGGGGCCCTCGTCTTCGAAATGATCCGCAACGGTCTCAACCATCTCGGCGCCGACCCTTATTCTTACAGGCTCGTCGGCGGCGCCGTGATCTTCGTGGCCATGTATGCGGACGCCCTTAAGGCGGGCATCGGGACGAGGGTGCGCGGGTGATCTTACCCAATGTCTTCCCTCGGGTGCTCCGACGAGCTCTCGCAGCTGAATGCAACGTGGAGGAAACATCATGAGAGTGCTTTCGAAAATTTTAGGCGCCGTCGCGCTCACGGCAGTGTGCATCACCTCTGTCTCGGCCAAGGAAGTCACGGTTGGGATGTCCTGGAACAACAAGGACTCCTTGCTTGAGACTGCCTGGGAAGACTACTTGAAGGCCGAAGGCGAACGGCAGGGCAAGGAAGCCGGAATTGATTTCACTTGGGTCTTTAATGTTGCCAACGGTGATCCGGCCCGACAGGCTGCCAACATTGAGGACCTGATCAATCGCGGAGTGGACATCGTGATGGCGAGGGCCGAGGACGCCGCCGCCATCGGAGCTTCGATCCGGGCCGCCGAGGCCGCGGGGATTCCCTTCGTAACGTTTGACCGTGCGTCGACTGCCGCAAAGCCGAGCGCGCATGTCGGCGGCGACAGCTATGACCAGGCCGTCACGACGGCAACGACCTTCATCGACATGTTGAAGTCGACAGGTGTGCAGGCCAAGTGCATCGAACTGCAAGGAGCGCTGACCGACGTCAATGCGGTCAACCGCTCGCAAGGTTGGAAGGAGACGACGGAGAACAGCGGGGTCGTCACGACGGTTGCCCAGGTTCCCACGGAATGGAACCCGGAATTGTTCCGCTCGGGGCTTTCCAACGCCCTGAAAGCGAACCCTGACGCGAATTGCGTCTTCGCCGCCAGCGATTTCGCGTTCCCGGCAATTCAGTCCGCCCTTGAGGATGCTGGAAAATGGGCCCCTACCGGCGATCCGAACCACATCTGGCTGGCTACCCAGGACCTCATGTCAGATGCGGTCAAGGCAATGGAAGCCGGCTATATCGACGTGTCGACCACCTATGATGCGTATGCTCACGCGAAAGAGGCCGTTCGCGTGCTTATCGCGATAGCGAAGGGTGAGGACCCTGCCTGCGGACCGGATGGATGCCTTGCGAAAGGCCGCGTCGCCACACCGGAGAACGTAAAAACCATGGAGAATCTCTGGTCGCGAGCCTATCAGTAAGATTGTCCCGCGACCACTCGACTTGTGGCGGTCGCCGTGCGGCGACCGCCACTTAAGTTTGATCGCGCTCGGCGGCTTTCTTTGGACGGTCTGAATTTCGCTGCTCCGGCGAAGGTGTGTCCTCAGACCGGGGTTATCTTCCAAAACCGCGGCGCCGGTTTCGTGCTCGATGATGGACATCCGAACTGCGTTGCGCCCCGCAAGCGGCCCTTGCACACCATCATACCGGGCTTTGCGATGCGCGACGGCGAGCCGCTACTCTCTTTCGGGGTCATGGGCGGACCTTACCAGCCCGTGGGCCAGGTTCAGGTGCTCTAAAACATCCTGGACTTCGGTATGAACGTCCAGGAAGCGATCGACATGCCGCTGTTGGTCCAGGCGACGCTGACTATAGCCATTGCCATCCTAGCTGAGGCGAGCCTCGCCTTTCTGGGCCTTGGCCAGCGCCCGCCGGCCCCCTCATGGGGGAGCTTGCTGGATGCGGCCAGACAGTTCCTCGGCGAAGCGCCATGGATGGCGGTCTGGCGCGGCATGGCCATCGTCGTCACGGGGATCGGCTTCAATCTCCTTGGTGACGGCCTGCGCGACATGTTCGACCCACGCTCGTCGGGGCGCTGAGCGCTCGTGCCCTTGATCGGAAACCCAGCTTTTCATGGAACCTCAGACATGACCGCAATTCCGGAGGCTATCGCCTCGCGCATAATGCCGCTGGATCGTACGCTGAGTACGCTGGAGACGCCGGCCGTACTGGTCGATATTGATGTTGCGGAGCGCAACCTGCAGCGCTGGCAGGATCGCTGTGCACAGGCCGGGCTCCGCGACCGACCGCACATCAAGACGCACCGGAATCGCCATGTCGGCTGGTACTGGTTCCGTGCGCTGCGGCGACGAAGCCAGACCACGCGGCTGACATGGGCGCGTATGAAGCGGCTGACCGACCTTTGGCTGCCACCCGCCCGCGTCCGGCACCCACTACCCGACGTGCGGTTCCGCGTTATTACCCAAGGTAGGAGCCCGGTGCGGTAGTGCCGCTCGCCGGGATCTGTGCGGGGGGCGACGAGCAATCGTCGTCCCTACCGCGACGCTACTCGCGAATTCGCGCTGCTTCTCGGCGCTTCGAAGAAACCCTCAGCGCCGTGATGGACCAGCGAACGCAGGAAGGGGCGTCCACCTTGCCGTCCTCCTTTCCGTGCGATCTCGCTCAGCTTCGCCCTCGTGTCCTGGCATACCGGTCCCACAGCAGCTTAAGACCAATCGGAACCAGAGTGACGCCGCCGACCAGCACGGCGATGATCATCATGCGCCCCGGCTCGGCCGTG
>JACCSN010000834.1 GCA_013812985.1 Hyphomicrobiales bacterium
CCCCATTCACCACGACCTGGCTCATGCGGTTGTTCACGTGCTTGCGTTCAATCGCCATTTATCCGCACTCCGGGATTTCTGAAACTGCCGCGGTTACAGAACCGCGCGCCGGCCTGCAGGCCGGACCGGTTAGGCATAGCATCGGCGAGCCGTCGTGCGATAGCATAGTGCTTCGTGCTAACTTCCCCTGACCTGGCCGCCAAATCGGGCGGCAATGGTGGACCGCCCGCATGTCTGTGATTCCGGAGGCAATCGCCTCGCGCATAATTCCACTCGACCGCACGCTCGAGACCCTGGAGACCCCGGCCGTCCTAATTGACGTGGACGTGGCTGAAGGCAATCTCCAGCGTTGGCGGGATCGGTGCGCCGCGGCCGGCTTGCGCGACCGCCCGCACATCAAGACCCATCGGACAATCGCCTTCGCGCGGCGGCAAATCGCGTATGGGGCGATCGGCGTGACGTGCCAGACTGTCGGCGAGGCCGAGATCATGGCCGCGGCCGGGATCGACGACATCCTGATCACGACGAATTCGCTCGGCGCGGCCAAGCTCGCCCGGCTGGCCGAGGTGGCGCGCAAATGCCGATTGACCGTGGTGGCCGATAGCCCGGATGTCGCCACGGCAGCATCGGAAGCGGCCACGGCCGCCGGAGCGCAGATCACGGTGCTAATTGAGTGCGAAACCGGCGCGCGTCGCTGCGGCATTTCCGACCCGGCCGAAGTTGTTGAGCTCGCCCGCCGGATCTCCGTTCTCCCAGGCCTGACCTTCGGCGGGCTCGCCACCTACCCGCCCGCCGGTGGGCGGGACAGGTCTACCACCCTGCTTCGCGCCATGCGCAACGCCTGCGAGACTGCTGGTCTCGTGGTCCGCACGCTCTCGACGGGCGGCACACCGGACATGTGGAGTGACGATGGGCTCGAACGCGGCATGGAGTACAGAGCTGGGACCTACATCTATAATGACCGCTCGCTTGTCGCGCGTGGGGCCGCCGCACCGGATCATTGCGCGCTCACCGTGCTTGCCACCGTAGTCAGCCGCCCCGCGCCGGACCGGGCAATCCTGGATGCCGGTTCCAAGTCGCTGACGAGCGACCTGCTCGGGATGGAAGGCCACGGCATGATCCTCGAATATCCTGACGCTGTGATTTACGGCCTTAGCGAAGAGCACGGCCATGTCGACGTGTCGCGCTGCGCCAACCTGCCCAAAGTCGGCGAGCGGGTTCATGTTCTGCCCAACCACGCCTGTGTTGTCGCCAACATGTTCGATCGTGTCTTCCTGATTCAGGACGGGGAACTGAAGGGTGCGCTTCCGGTCGATGCGCGTGGACGCTCGATCTGAGGGGCGCAAAAAAGTGACCGGGGATGATCCACGGCCGGGCCTCGGACTGCGGCGGGTCATCAACGCCGCCGGTACGATGACGGCACTCGGCGCCTCGGCCGCGGTGCCGGAAGCCGTCGCGGCGGCTGCCCGCATCCTCCCGTGGTTCGTTGAGATCGACGATTTGCAGCGTGCCGCGAGCGAGGCGATCGCGATAGCGACGGGCGCCGAGGCCGGCATGGTGACCGCCAGCGCTTCGGCAGGTATCTCGCTCGCCGTCGCCGCAGCCATGACGGGCGCCGATCCCGCCCGCGTCGAGCAGCTTCCCGAAACGGCCGGCATGGTGAACGGCGTCGTCATCCAGCAAGGCCACCGCATCGACTATGGCGCCCCGCTCGATACGGCAGTCCGGATCACGGGAGCGCGGATCGTTTCGGTCGGCCAGGCGACCAGCGCGTTCCGCTACCAGCTCCAACACGCACTGGCAGAGCCTACCGCGGCCGTGGTCTATGTCGTCTCTCACCACGTCGCGCCTTACGGGCAGATGCCGCTGGCGGAGGTTGTCGAGGTATGCCGCGCCGCGGATGTTCCGCTGATCGTGGACGCAGCCTCGGAGTATGACCTGGCCGGCTTCCTGGCAGCCGGAGCCGATCTTGTCGTCTACAGCGCGCACAAGTTCCTCGGCGGGCTGACTGCGGGGATTGTCGCCGGCCGGAAGGATCTCGTCCGCGCAGCCTATGCGCAGAACCGCGGCCTCGGACGGGGAATGAAGGTCGGCAAGGAAGCGATCGCCGCCACGATCGCGGCGCTGGAAGCCTGGTCGCGGCGCGATCATCGCGCACATCAGGAGCGCGAGGATGCCGCGGTCCGGCTGTGGGCGGGGCGTCTGGAACAGGTCGCCGGTGTAACAGCTGAGGCTGTCGTTGATCCGACTGGCAATCCGATCACGCGTCTCCGGGTGCGGCTTGGACCGGAATCGGGTACCAGCGCGTGGGACTTAAGCGACGCGCTTGCCTCTGGTCCCCGGCCTGTCGTGGTCCGCGACGACGAGGTCGACCTCGGCTATTTCGAGCTCGACCCGTGCAATCTTCGCCCCGGAGAAGCCGAGGAGGTTGCTGATCGCATCGCGGCCGAACTGCTATTCGCACGCCAGCGCGGCACCGGCGCCACCCCGCTTTCGGAATGGCGTCGGCAGCGGGAAGCCGTCCGTCTTCGCTGGCCGGATTGAAGCACCGATTTATCAGCCGCGTTCGTTGACAGCGCCGACGTGACCTTCCAGACTTCGCCTCCGGGATCAGGATGATGGACTTGGAAGCAGGCGTTCCGGGCAAATCGCGCGCGACGAACGGCGCGATGCTGCTCCAACTCACCGATATCACCAAGCACTTCGGCGCCATCGCCGCGCTTCGCGGCGTCACGTTTGGATGCAATCGCGGCGAGGTCGTCGCGCTCCTGGGCGACAACGGGGCCGGCAAGTCCACCTTGGTGAAAATCATTGCCGGCGGCCTGCAGCCGAGCTCCGGCACGCTCGTCTTCGACGGCGAGGAGCGGCGATTCTCTTCGCCCGTAGAAGCAAAGGCGGCGGGTATCGAGACCGTCTACCAGGACCTCTCTCTTTGCACCAATGTCGACGTGGTTGCGAATTTCTTCATGGGCCGCGAACTGACCCGCAGCATTCTCGGCATTCCCATTCTGCGCGAGCGCGAGATGGAAGCGGAGACCGCGCGAGCGCTTGCCGCGGGGGGCACGCGGATCCCGTCGCTCCGGACAAATGTCGAGCATTTATCGGGCGGCCAGCGGCAGGCGATTGAGCTGAACCGGTTCGTCCACTGGGGCGGCAAGCTGGTGATGCTCGACGAGCCCTTCGCGGCGCTCGGCGTGGAGCAGACGCGCCGCGGGCTCGACATGGTGGATCGCGTGCGCGCCCAGGGGATCGGCGTGATCCTGATCACCCATGTGATGGCGCAGGCTTTCCAGGTCGCCGACCGGATCGTGGTGCTGCGGCACGGCGTGGTTGCCGGCGATGTCGCCACTGGGTCGACCAGCCCGGAAGAGGTGGTCCGCATGATCACGGGCGACATCGAGCGTCGGACACGTCAGAACTCCAACTTGGAAGGGGAGAACAGGGTATGAGAATGTTAAAACGAATGTGGGCGGGAGCGCTTGTCGCAGCCGCCATGGCAGCGTCAGTGACGCTCACAATGGCGCAGGAGAGCAAGGGCCAGATCTACTATCTCGTGCCGACGCTGCTGGATGAGTTCCAGACCGGCTCCATCGACGCGATCACAAAGTTCATGAAGGATGTGGGCTACGAGGTGGTGTCGCTGGACGGGCAGAACCGCAGCGACCTCCAGCTGAATCAGCTGGATGACGTGATCAACCTGAAAGCCAAGGCCATTATCCTGGCCGCGGTCGATTTCGACGCCGCCAAGACCGGGATCGAAAAGGCGCGGGCCGCCGGAATCCCGGTCATGATCTTCGACCGGCAGATAACCTCGACCTCATCCGACTTCACCTCCGTCGCGGGCACGATCGAGATCGGCCATATCGCAGGTGACGAGATCACGCGTCTGCTGACCGAGAAACACGGCTCCGCCAAAGGCAAGGTGCTGCAGATCCTCGGTGATCCGGGCGATCCCTACACGCTCGATATCCAGAAGGGCTTTGAGGAGAAGATGAAGGCCCACCCGGGCGTGACCGTCAACACCCACGCAGCCATGCAGTGGGAAGCGAGCAACGCCGGTAATATCGCCTCCGACCAGCTGCTCACCAACCCCGACATCGACCTGGTCTTCGTTCACGCGGCGCATCTGGCCGTGGCAGTAGCTGCGGTCCTGGAGGCCCAGGGCAAAAAGCCGGGCGACGTCATGCTGGTCTCGTCCAACGGCGCTCCGGTCGGCCTCGATCTCATTCGTAAGGGTTGGGAGCAGGTCGAGGTCGAGCAG
This sequence comes from Hyphomicrobiales bacterium, assembly GCA_013812985.1. Next base: position 4,262 of record JACCSN010000834.1, read on the forward strand.
CCCATGTACGCGCAGGCCGCGGCTCTGGCGATGTTCGCCGACAAGGTGGTGAACAAGGAGGAGATCAAGCCTGGCACCTACGATGTGACCGGCCTGAAGTCGGAAATGACGGTCGAGGCATGGGGCCCGAACATCAAAATCCCCGGCGCGGCGATCACCAAGGAGAACGTCGACGATCCCCGCTTCTGGGGCAACATGAAGCCCCCGACGGACCCGGTAAAGCCGGTCGAATAGTTGAACCCAGCGCGAGGAACCCTGCGGTCCTCGCGCCCCTTACTTGCCCGAGAAGTTGGAAAAATAATGAGCGCCGATGCCGCCGCACAGCCAGGCCTGAGCCTTTCGCGCGGGCGCCGCACGGTGGAATTCATTCTCGACAATCTGGTCTGGTTCATCCTGTTGATTGTGCTGGCGGTGTTCTCCACCGCTATCCCGAACTTCCTTCAGATCGGCATCCTGCTGAACATCCTGGAGCAATCGACCTTTGTGGGCATCATCGCGGTCGGCCTGTCCCTGACGTTGATTGCCGGCCACATGGACCTCTCGATCGAGTCCGTCCTGGCGCTCGCCGCGATGGCGGTGGCGCTTCTGTTCGGCACGGGCGGTGCCGGCGGCGGTCTGGCCCTCGACCCGGCGTGGCTGTCCCTTCCCGTGTCGCTCGCCATTGCGCTGGCGATCGGCGCGACTATCGGCGCCGTGAACGCCTTGCTGGTGGTACGCCTTGGCATAAACGCATTTATCGTAACTCTGGCCGCCTACATCTTCGTCCGCGGCTCTGTCGTAGCCCTTTCGGGTGGGCGGTCCGTATACGGCCTGCCGGATGCCATGCGCACCATGGCGGTCGAAAGACCCGTTGGCGTGCCGCTGCTGGCCTGGATGCTGATCCTCGTCTTCCTGGTCTTTGGCTTTGTCCTGGCGCGCACGCCATTCGGCCGGCATCTCGTCATGATCGGCGGCAATCCCGTCGCCACCTTCCGCGCCGGCATCCGCACATCGCGTGTGGTGGCCATCGCCTTCGTCCTGTCTGGAGCGTTGGCAGGCTTCGCGGGCTGGCTCCTCGCCTCGCGAACGGCCGGGGCGACGGCCAATCTCGGGATCGGCATGCTGTTCCAGGCCTTCGCGGCTGTGGTGATCGGCGGGGTTAGCCTGAAGGGCGGTCAAGGGCGGCTGTCGGGCGTCTTTGCCGGCGTGCTCCTGCTCTCCTCCATCCAGACGGCCATCAATGTCATGGGCATGCCGCCGCATTATACGCAGATGATCCAGGGTTCGCTTGTCCTCGCGGCGGTGCTCCTCGACACCTTCAAGACCACTGTCCGCCGTTACTGGCTTTAAACGAGAGGCAGTGATGCGCGGCAGGCTGGCCGGAAAGATCGCGATCCTTGTCGGGGCCGCCCGCGGCATCGGCGCCGGAATCGCCGAGCGCTTCATTGAGGAAGCGGCGGCGGTCATAATCGCCGATACGGCAATCGAGGACGGGGAAGCCACCGCCGCCCGCTTGGCGGAATTCGGCGTAGCGCAGTTCGTCGCCGGGGATGTCAGCGATAAGGCGGATGCGGAACGGCTCGTCGAGGTAGCGCTTGGAAGCTTCGGGCGCGTGGACATCCTTGTCCAGAACGCAGGCATCTATCCCTGGACGCTGATCGAGAATATCGAGCCGGACGAATGGGACCGGGTTCTCGCGGTCAATCTTCGCGGCACGTTCCTAGCGGCGCAGGCGTGCCTGAGGCCGATGAAGGCGCAAAACTACGGCCGTATGGTCTTCACATCATCCATCACCGGGCCGCGGGTGACGAGCCCCGGTCAGGGCCACTATTCGGCCAGCAAGGCAGGCATCAACGGCTTTATCCGGGCCGCTGCGCTCGAATTCGCCGGCTACGGGATCACGGTGAACGGCGTAGAGCCCGGCAACATCCTGACGGAAGGCATGAGGCAGCATCGCAGCCCCGAGTTCATCAGAGGCATGGAGGAGTCCGTCCCTCTCGGCCGGCTCGGCACGCCACGGGACGTTGCCAATGCCGTCCTGTACCTGGCATCTGACGACGCCGAATACGTCACCGGCACAACCATTGTCGTGGACGGAGGCCAGACCCTGCCCGAGGGCCGCGATTTCCGCATCACCCCAGACCCGCACCTCTAAAGGGGCTGTAATCGGGTTTGCATGGAATGCCACTTAGCCGAGCTTACCTGCTTGGGCTAAGTGGATAACCTAATCGATTAGCGCCTCACATCGAGAACTCTTGCTTCACGGTATGGTCAAGTCTGGCACCTCAAACTGACCAAGACTTTTGGATCGCATTAGCCGCTTGGGCCCGAGACTGCCGTGATCGCCCGAAATTGGCCGAAAGCGGGATGTCTCCTTTCTAGAACCAAATGCGAGAAGCAGACCCTCGCGCGCCAGAGAACCCCAAAGAGCTTAATGCCGGCAGTGTTAGGCGATGGTCCTCCCATCGTTCCACCTCATACTAAGCCCGAAGGTGCGCCCTCAGGTCGCGTCCGTAACGATCTCGTATGTGTTCACGGGTTCCGGAATGCGTTTCAGCTTCCGCTTCTTGCCCATTTTTCGTTTGTCTCGTCGAGGACGCGGCTATGCCGCCGACGGGTGGCCGGGGGTCAACATGGGCTGTCCAGACTGGCAATCGGGGTCGGCATGAGCAGCCCATCACGCCATCACCGCCAGGTTTTCCGCCAATGCCAGCTTCGCCGCTTCCACATCAGGCGTCGTCACCCACATTGTCTCCAAGAACCCGACCAC